>NZ_JBFUKN010000018.1:0-87627 GCF_056400845.1 Mycobacterium sp. P4_H6
CCGTCGCCGCATCGAGCACCTGCTGGGTCAGAAACCGCAGCGGGGGAGCGCCTTCGGGAATCGTGGGCGTCGGCGCCGAAGCCCCGCGGCGGGCCAGCGCAAAACCCCAGTCGCCGAAGGTCGGCACGTGCACGTGATACGGAGTCACCGCGAACCCCGCCGACCCCAGGGTGGACACCGTGCGCCAGAACGCATTCGGAGTCGAGAACGGGCTACCCGACTGCACCACCACCAACCCGTCGACCGCCAGCACCCGGGTCACCAGCGCGTAGAACTCGAGCGAATACAACCGGCCCAGCACCGGATTGTCCGGGTCGGGCAGGTCGATGATCACCGCGTCGAACCCGCCCTCGGGCAGCACCGAGGGTTTGCGCAACCAGGTCATGGCGTCATCGACCACCACCTGCACCCGCGGGTCGTCCAGCGCACCGGCATTGGCGGCGCGCAGGGGTCCGCGTGCCAACGCGATCACGGCCGGATCGAGTTCCACCTGAACGATCTGCTGCACCTGGGGCATCCGCAGCAGCTCGCGGGCCGCCAGACCGTCACCGCCGCCGAGGATGAGTACCGAACGCGCGTCGTCGCCGAGCGCGGGGTACACCAGACTCTCGGTGTAGCGGTATTCGTCGCGCGTCGAGAACTGCAGTCCGCCATCGAGATACAACCGGGTGTCGGTACCACGCCGGGTGACCACGATCTCCTGGTAGGAGGATTGCTGATAGGCGATGATCGGATCGGCGTACAGCCGCTGACGGGTGGTGCTCTGGATGCCGTCGGAGGCCACGATCAGTGCGGTCAGCCCGAGTGCGGCGGCGGTGAGCACGGCCAGCGCCGAGTTGAGTTGGCGGCGGCTGATGACGGTGCGCAGCAGGAACACCGCCACGATGGCCGCCGCGGTCAGGTTGATCATCCCGGTGACCGCGGCGCCGCGGATCATCCCGAGCTGCGGCAGCACCAGGAACGGCCAGGCCAGACCGCCGATCAGTGCACCCAGATAGTCCGCGGCGTTCAGGTTGGCCAGCACCCGGCCGGCATCGGCCGCACCCGCGGTCCGGCCCCGCTGCAACAACGTCATCAACAGCGGCACCTCGGCACCCACCAACGCGCCGATCACCGCGGTGCCCAGCACCAGCACCCACAGCGAACCGCCGATGAAGGAGAAAGCCACATACATTGCCGCAGCGGATAATCCGCCGATCACCCCGAGCAGGGTCTCGACGGCGATGAACGTGATGGCGGCGTGCCCGAGCAACGGTTTGACCAACAGTGCGCCGGCGCCGAGCGCCGCGACATAACCCGCGACGATCAGTGAGGTGGCGACGATACCGCCGCCGTGCAGACTGGCCGACAGCGTCAGCAGGGCGAGTTCGTAGATGAGCCCGCATGCCGCACAGGCCGCCACCGCGGCCAGCAGCAGTGCCCGCCAGCGCGTGGTGCCCGTCATGACAGCGCGGCTGCGTTCACCCCTCCGACGGCCAGCAGGATCACCGCGGTCGCGACGGCGCCCGGGTGCAGCTTCTCATCGCCGATCAGGTCGCGAAAACGTCCCGGCACCAAAGCCTCCAGCACCAGCAGCGTGATGCCCTGTAGCACCACCCCGACCAGTCCGTAGACAAGCGCGTCGACCAGTCCCTGGCCCAGCTCGGCCGAGCTCGCGATGATCGCCACGGCGGTCACCAACGACAGCGCCCCGTACATGCCACACGCCACCGCGACCGCATTCGGGCGGTGCTGCACGAACACCAGCTCGCGCAGGCTGCCGGGCGTCAGCACATCGGTCATCACGAATCCGGCGCCGAACACCACGATCCCGACGACGAAGTACAGCACTGCCGCGACCACGTTCTGGGTCAGTGCGCCGCCGTCGACCGTGCCGAACTCGAGTGCAAGATATGACGTGTCCATCGGTGTCTCCTGCTCTTACTTCGTTCCGCCGGGTCCGCCGGAGCTGCCGCCCGAACCGCCCGCTGGTGAGCCCGGGGTGAATCCCGGACCCAGGAAAATGAATCCGCCACCGCTGTAGCGGGAATTGATGTCCTCGACCCGGACGCTGCACGGATACTGTCCGTCCGGTCCGACGATGACGATGTCATCGGGATAGCGCAAATACTCACTGCCGCGGTCGGAAGCGCGTGACTCCGGTGCGTCGTAGGACGCGATGTTGTCGGCCACCGACTTCGGGGACCCGCTGCACTCGTAGCGACCGTCAYCGCCGTCCGCCGAGTACTGCCGGTAGTTCTCGCCCACGTGACTGCGAACATCCTTGTTCAGCAACAGCATTCCGGAAACCAGCAGGACGGCGCCGAGCACCCCCAGTGCTGCGGCAAGCCCGAACAGCGCGTTGCGGCTCATGGCCGCCACCTGCTGTCGGTGTGCACAATGGTTCCGCCACCTGGGGCAACCCCGCGGTCGGCGGGGTACAGGTGCCAGGTCTGCCAGTGCCAGCCGGGTCCGTCGGGGGTTGCGCACAACGCCGTGAGTGCGGCCTCGTCACCAGGGAAGCTGCCGCCCAGCCAACCGGTCTCGTGTTCGCAGCGGTGCCGCAGGTCGGCGGCGATCCGGCGGAAGGTGGTCTCGTCGTGGCCGGCGATCTCGGACTTCAGCGCGTAACCGGGTGCCTGCGCGGAGTCCGGTAGCGCCGAACTGGTGTCGTGCTCGGTGCAGGACACCTGCTCGGAAAACCCGGCCACCGTGACGACGTGGGACGCGCCGAGCACCCCGAGGACCAGATCGGCGCCGTCGGGATGGCGCAGCGTGCAGGCCGCCAGCGGCGCCGGGGCCGCGGCGTTCAGCGTCAACCGCAGACTCGCGCCGCTGACATCGGCGGGAACCACGCTGAGACGGTGCAACGGCAACGCGGTACCTAGGAGCCGGCCGGCGGGGCCGGGTAGACGGTCAGTTCTCCGGCGCGCACCGGCGTGCCGTAGGAGACCTCCCACGCCATGGTGGGCGCCCAGCGCTCATAACCGAGCAGGGCGGTACCGCCATTGGCGCTGTAGTCGACGTAATCCATGTCGCCGCCCGCGGGCAGTCCGGTGGTGCCTTCGGTGGTGTAGGACGCGCGGCCGTTCTCGTCGACGGTGAACGACACGCCGTCGACCTCGATGCTGCTACCCGGCTCGGCGGGCAAGCCGGTGCGCTTGTGCCACCACACCAACTCGAGACGGCCCTCGTCCTCTTCGACGCTGAACCAGACCGGCGGCTCGTCGGCTTTCCCTTCGAGCAGGTGCTCCCACCAGACGAACGGACCCTCGCGCAGGGTGACCGAGCCGCGCACCACATAGTCGGTGCCGCCGTAGCTGACGATGGCACCCGGGCCCAGTTGCCGCGGGCCGAAAGCCTCTGTTTGGGAAGCGAATCGCAACGGGTCCTGTCGGGCCGCGGGTTTCTTGGGCTGCTTCGGGCGGTTGCGGGCGACGAGGAAGACGATGACGCCCGCCGCGAGCGCAACGATGGCGAGGACGATCAGTAGTTCCCCCACGCAACACCTTTCATCGTGTTCGACTGCCAGATTTCCACCGTACAGCCTCGCTCACAGCGCCTTCTCAGCTTTATCAGCGAAGGATCGTCGCCACGATGCCCGCGAGATAGCCCAATCGGGCCACCTCCGACGGACGGAACGCCGGGCCGCCGGCACGGCCGAGCACGACCGCGGTGAGCGGATCACCGAGCGGGGCCGCGGCCAGTGCGGTGTCGATATCGCGCCACACCTGCGGCACCCAGTCCGCGGTCGCGTCCAGCGCCTCGGCGTGTTCCAGCGGAAGCCACGGGGCGGCGGTGGCTTGGGTCTCCGGGGCGCCCGAGCTGCCCGCGACCCGCTCGACACCGTCGCCGGTGGACCGGACCACGGTGCACCAGCTGACCCGCAGCACCCGCGGGGCGTCCTGGGCGAGCACGTGCAGTTTGTCGGTCCGGCCACGCGCCGCGGCGATGTGGTCGATGAGCTCGAGCTCACGGTGGGCTTCCAGCAGGCCGGTGTGCGGGCGCACGCTGTCGACGTACACACCCTTGATGTGCTCGGCGGCGGTGATCAGGGAGTCGGGCATGGCGCCGGGCGGCAGTTCGACCACCAGATCGTCGATGGCGTAACCGGCACCGCGCTCGACGACGTCGAGGGACAGGATGTCGGCGCCCACCGAACCGAGCGCGACGGCCAGCGAGCCGAGGCTGCCCGGTCGGTCCTCCAGCTGGACCCGCAGCAGATATGACGGCACGGCCAACACGATGTCACAGGGGTCGGGGCGCAGCGACCCGGGGAATGCAGGGTGACTAGGCTTTGCAGTCGTGTCACAGATTTCCCGGGACGAGGTAGCGCACCTGGCGCGGCTGGCCCGGCTCGCCCTGACCGACGGTGAGCTGGACAGCTTCGCAGGCCAGCTCGACGCCATCCTGGCCCACGTCGGCCAGATCCAATCCGTCGACGTCACCGGCGTCGAAGCCACGGACAACCCCCTCAAGGTTCTCAATGTCACCCGTCCGGACGCCGTGGTGCCCGGGCTGACGCAGGACGAGGCGCTCGCCGCCGCGCCGCGCGCCGAGGACGGCCGGTTCGCCGTGCCCAGGATTCTGGGGGAGGCAGAGTGAGCGAGCTGATTCGCGAGGACGCCGCGACCCTCGGCGCCCGCATCGCCGCCAAGGAGGTGTCCTCGACCGAGGTCACCCAGGCCCACCTGGACCAGATCGCCGCCACCGACGAGCGCTACCACGCCTTCCTGCACGTCGCGGGGGACAAGGCGCTCGCCGCGGCCGCCGAGATCGACGCCAAGGTGGCCGCCGGTGAGCAGCTGCCGTCGCCGCTGGCGGGTGTGCCGCTGGCACTCAAGGATGTGTTCACCACCACGGACATGCCGACCACCTGCGGGTCGAAGATCCTGGAGGGCTGGCACCCGCCGTACGACGCAACGGTGACCGCGCGGCTGCGCGCGGCCGGCATCCCGATCCTCGGCAAGACCAACATGGACGAGTTCGCCATGGGCAGCTCGACGGAGAACTCGGCCTACGGCCCGACCCGTAACCCGTGGGACACCGACCGGGTGCCCGGCGGCTCCGGTGGTGGCAGCGCCGCCGCCCTGGCGGCCTTCCAGGCGCCGCTGGCAATCGGCACCGACACCGGCGGCTCGATCCGCCAGCCCGCCGCCCTCACCGCGACCGTCGGCGTGAAGCCGACCTACGGCACGGTCAGCCGCTACGGTCTGGTCGCCTGCGCGTCCTCGCTGGACCAGGGCGGGCCGTGCGCGCGCACCGTGCTCGACACCGCGCTGCTGCATCAGGTCATCGCGGGCCATGACGTGCGGGACTCCACCTCGGTGGACGCCCCGGTGCCCGATGTCGTGGCAGCCGCCCGTGCGGGCGCGAACGGTGACCTCAAGGGCGTGCGCATCGGCGTGGTGAAGCAGCTGCGCGGCGATGGGTATCAGCCCGGCGTGCTCGCCTCGTTCAACACCGCCGTCGACCAGCTCACCGCGCTCGGCGCCGAGGTGACCGAGGTGGACTGCCCGCACTTCGATCATGCGATGGCGGCCTACTACCTGATCCTGCCCTCGGAGGTGTCCTCCAACCTCGCCCGGTTCGATGCGATGCGGTTCGGGCTGCGCGTCGGCGACGACGGCACGCACAGTGCCGAAGAGGTGATGGCCTTGACCCGCGCGGCCGGATTCGGCCCGGAAGTCAAGCGCCGCATCATGATCGGCACCTACGCCCTGTCGGCCGGGTACTACGACGCCTACTACAACCAGGCGCAGAAGGTCCGCACCCTGATCGCCCGCGACCTCGACGAGGCCTACCAGAAGGTCGACGTGCTGGTTTCCCCCGCGACGCCGACCACAGCCTTCCGGCTGGGGGAGAAGGTCGACGATCCGCTGGCCATGTACCTGTTCGACCTGTGCACGTTGCCGCTGAACCTGGCCGGGCACTGCGGTATGTCGGTGCCCTCGGGTCTGGCGGCCGAGGACAACCTGCCCGTCGGTCTGCAGATCATGGCGCCGGCGCTGGCCGATGACCGGCTCTACCGGGTCGGTGCGGCCTACGAAACGGCGCGGGGAGCGCTGCCCACCGCGCTGTAGCCGTCAGTCCAGGATGCGGCGCGCCACATTGGTGCTGACCAGATCCAGCAGCTCGTCGGACCGTCCGGCCAGGATGGTCCGGATCGCGTACAGCGAGAAGCCCTTGGCCTGTTCGACGGTGATGGCCGGCGGAATGGACAGCTCCTGACGCGCGGTCACCACGTCGATCACCGCCGGGCCGTCGTGGGCGAACGCCTCGGTGAGCGCGGACTCGAGGTCACCTGGCTGTTCCACACGTCGGCCGAAGAGCCCCAGTGACCGCGCGACGGCCGCGAAGTCGGGATTGTGCAGATCGGTGCCGAAGGTCACGATGCCAGCCGCCTTCATCTCCAGTTCCACGAAGTTCAGCGACGAGTTGTTGAACACGATCACCTTCACCGGCAGCCGGTTCTGGCTCAGGGTGATCAGCTCACCGAACAGCATGGTCAGTCCGCCGTCGCCGGCGAAGGCCACCACCTGCCGGTCGCGGTCCACGGTCTGGGCGCCGATGGCCAGCGGCAGCGCACACGCCATGGTGCCGTGGTTGAACGAGCCCAGCAGGCGCCTGCGCCCGTTCATCGTCAGGTAGCGCGCCGCCCACACCACCGGTGATCCGACGTCGACGGTGAACACCGCATCGTCGTCGGCCAGCCGATCGGCCGCGGCGGCAAGGTATTCCGGCCGAATGGGGGTTTTGTCGCGGTCGTTGACGGCGAGCTCGTCGAGCCGGCGCCGGGTCTTGCGGTAGTGCGTCAGCGACCGGTCCAGATGCGTGCGGTCGTTCTTGGCGGTGAGCAGCGGCTGCAAGGCGGCCAAGGTGTCGCCGACGGAGCCGACCAGACCGAGGTCGATGGGGGTGCGCCGGCCCAGGTTGCGGCCGCGGATGTCCACCTGGATGACGGTGGCGCGCTCGGGATAGAACTGCCGGTACGGGAAGTCGGTGCCCAGCATGAGCAGCACCTCGGCCTCCTTGATGGCCTTGTAGCCGGAGGCGAATCCGAGCAGGCCCGTCATCCCGACGTCGTACGGATTGTCGTATTCGACGAACTCCTTGCCGCGCAGCGCGTGCACCACCGGCGCCTGCACGGTGCCGGCCAAGGTCACCAGCTCGTCGTGGGCGCCCTCGACACCGGCGCCCGCCAGGATGGTGATCTTGCTGGAGTTGTTGAGAATGGTTGCGGCCTTGCGCAATTCATCATCGGCAGGCCGGCAGATCGAGCGGGTGGGCAGCACGGGAGTGACCCTCAGGTCGCTGACCTTGTGCAGGAACACCTCGCCGGGGATGACGACGACGGCCACCCCGTTCTCCTCGAYGGCGGCACGCATGGCCATCTGCAGCACCCGTGGCGCGGCCTCCGGTGTGGTGACCAGCTCGCAGTACACGCTGCACTCGCGGAACAGTTCCTGCGGCCGGGTCTCCTGGAAGTACTCCGAGCCGATCTCGGACTGCGGGATGTGCGCCGCGATGGCCAGCACCGGCACCCGGCTGCGCTGGGCGTCGAAGAGCCCGTTGATCAGGTGCAGGTTGCCCGGCCCGCAACTGCCCGCGCAGACCGCGAGTTGTCCGGTCAGGGCGGCATCGCCGGCCGCGGCGAAACCGGCCGCCTCCTCGTGGCGAACGTGTTCCCAGGTGAAGCCGTCGGCACGCCGGATGGCGTCGGTCAGCCCGTTGAGACTGTCTCCGGGCAGCCCGTAGACGCGGGTGATCCCACTGGCCTGCAGTGTCGAGATGACGTGATCGGCGAAGGTGGTCATACCTCAACCCTAAGACGCTGAGCTCCACTTTCGCTGTGGGCGAGCCCGGACTGGACGAAGCTGGCAGGATCTAACCCATGCGTATTGGTGTTCTCACAGGTGGCGGTGACTGTCCTGGCCTGAATGCGGTGATCCGCGCGGTGGTGCGCACCAGTGCGGTGCGGTACGGCTCGTCGGTGGTGGGTTTCCAGGACGGCTGGCGCGGTTTGTTGGAGGACCGCCGCATCCAGCTGTCGAACGACGACCGCAATGACCGGCTGCTCGCCAAGGGCGGCACCATGCTGGGCACCGCGCGTGTCAACCCGGACAAGCTGCGCGCCGGTCTGGACCAGATCAAGCAGACCCTCGAAGACAACGGGATCGACGTCCTGATTCCCATCGGCGGCGAGGGCACGCTGACCGCGGCGCACTGGCTGTCCGAGGAGAACGTCCCGGTGGTCGGGGTGCCCAAGACCATCGACAACGATATCGATTGCACCGACGTCACTTTCGGCCATGACACCGCCCTGCACGTCGCGACCGACGCCATCGACCGGCTGCACAGCACCGCCGAATCGCATCAGCGGGTGATGCTGGTCGAGGTGATGGGCCGCCACGCCGGGTGGATCGCGCTCAACGCCGGCCTGGCCTCGGGGGCGCACATGACGCTGATCCCCGAGCAACCTTTCGACGTGGAGGAAGTGTGCCGGCTGGTCAAACAGCGCTTCGTGCGCGGTGATTCGCACTTCATCTGTGTGGTGGCCGAGGGTGCCAAGCCTGCGGAGGGTTCGATGCAGCTCAAGCAGGGCGGTACCGACGAGTTCGGGCACGAGAAGTTCACCGGTGTGGCACACCAGCTCGGCGTCGAGATCGAGAAGCGGATCAACAAGGAAGTGCGGGTCACGGTGCTCGGCCACGTGCAGCGTGGCGGTACCCCGACGCCGTATGACCGGGTGCTGGCCACCCGATTCGGCGTCAACGCCGCCGACGCCGCGCACGCGGGTGAGTACGGGATGATGGTGTCGCTGCGCGGACAGGAAATCGGCCGGGTCCCGCTGGCCGACGCCGTGCGTCAGCTCAAGCTCGTCCCGCAAAGCCGCTATGACGATGCCGCGGAGTTCTTCGGGTAGCCGCGGCTGGTCCGCGCTTCGCGCTTCCCGATGTTTGCAAAGGCGGCAACCAAGTTAGTCGTCCTTACTTTTTCCCGGCGAGCCCCGGCCGCATCGAAATCGCCTAAGCCGCAGGCGGATCAGTGATTTCACCTCTTGCAGTTCGCGCGCCGGAACGGGTCTCCGGGTGTAGCGTCCGAGACACCGAATCGGGAAAGGTGTCGACATGGCGGCAGGGAATGACGACTGGACCAAGCCGGCAGCGATGGCCATCCCCAAAGAGGGCTATTTTGAGCTGGAACGCGGAAGGTACGGTCCGGTCTACCCCAGGACGCCCGCGTGCCACGGCTTCTCGATCATCGCGAAGGTGAAAGAGGGCCGCGAGGAGGCGGTCCGCGCCTACGGCAAGACGATCGAGGAGACCATCGCGGCGAGCCCGGAGGCATTGGCGCCGCTGAAGTTGCACTACCTGCGGTGGAATCTCTTCGACATCGGTTCCGGCCTGCACTTCCAGTACATGGGCATCTTCGACACCGACTTCGACAAATACACCGAGGATGCCGTCCAGTTGTTCAGTGCGACCGGCATCACCACCATTTTCACCCAACTCGAAGGCTTCCCCGAGGACTGGAAGGAGAACCCCGAGGCCTTCATCAAGTTCGTCCGCGACCACCAGCAGCCGAGCTTCCTGGAATACGGCGAATACCCCTACGTGACCGCCGACGAGATCAAGAAGGCACTGAAACTCAAGGCCGCCTTCTCGGACATGCTCGACCAGATGCAGTGACCACAACGCTCGAATTCGACGATATCCAGCACATCCTGCTGACCAGGACGCCGGCGATCACCGGGCGTTACGAGTTCCTGACGTTCGATACCCCGGCCGGTGGACGCGCCTGGCTGACGGCATTGCTCGATCGGGTGCAGTCCGCATCCGACGCCACATCGACCATGGACGAATCGGACCGCTGGGTCACCCTCGCGTTCACCTGGACCGGCCTGCGCGCACTCGGCGTGCCCGAGGAATCGCTGGCCACCTTCCCCGACGCGTTCCGCGAGGGGATGGCCGGCAGGGCCGCCATCCTCGGTGACACCGGTACGTGCGCACCCGAACACTGGGTCGGCGGGCTGGCCGGCGACGATGTGCACGCCATTGCGATCCTGTTCTCCCGCACCGACGAGCAGTGCGCCCGCTCGATCGAAGAACACGACAAACTGTTGGCGCGCACCGAGGGTGTGCGCAGCCTGTCCTACCTCGACCTGAACGCCTCGCCGCCGTTCAACTACGCCCACGATCATTTCGGCTTCCGGGACCGGCTGTCCCAGCCGGTCATGAAGGGCTCCGGCGAGGAACCGACACCGGGATCGGGCGACGCGCTGGAAGCCGGCGAGTTCATCCTCGGATATCCCGACGAGAACGGTCCGGTCGCGAATCTTCCTCAGCCCGAGATCTTGTCGCGCAACGGAAGTTTCATGGCCTACCGCAGGCTGCAGGAGCACGTCGGAACGTTTCGCGAGTATCTGAGCGATCACGCCGAGACGCCCGAGGAGCAGGAACTGCTGGCCGCCAAGTTCATGGGCCGCTGGCGCAGCGGCGCACCACTGGTGCTGGCACCCGAGCACGACGATCCGGAGTTGGGTGCCGACCCGATGCGCAACAACGATTTCAACTACAAGGAGATGGATCCGCACGGGTACGCCTGCCCGCTGGGTTCGCACGCCCGCAGGCTCAACCCGCGTGACACTGCGCATTACATGAACCGTCGCCGGATGATCCGGCGCGGCGCCACCTACGGTCCGGCGCTACCCGACGGCGCACCCGATGACGGTGTCGAGCGCGGTATCGCGGCGTTCATCATCTGTGCAGATCTGGTGCGCCAGTTCGAATTCGCGCAAAACGTCTGGATCAATGACAAGGCATTCCACGAGTTGGGCAATGAGCACGATCCGATCGCCGGGACCCAGGACGGCACGCTGGATTTCACCGTCCCCAACCGGCCGATCCGCAAGGTCCATAAGGGCCTGCCGGCGTTCACCACCCTCACCGGAGGGGCGTACTTCTTTCTGCCGGGCATGTCGGCGATGAGGTACCTGGCGGCACTGGACACGGGAGAGTGACATGACCGCTGCGCGCACCTACAACCAATCCCATGTGCCGCGACCGCACAACGGGCGCCGCCGGATCAGCATCTACTGGACGTGGAGTTATCCCTGGGAGGCGCAACGCGATCCGGCGGCCATGGCGAACCGGTTCTCGACCATCACCGAAGTCCGCAATGTGCTGTGGCCGGCCTACGAGACACCCGAATACGACGCGGCGAACTTCCTGCAAGGCATCCCGGGCACGCTCGAACTCTTCCACCGGTCCACGCTGGCGTTCCAGGCGCTGGCCGAGGAAGCCACCGGGCATCCAGTGGCGGTGTTCCAGCGAATCGACCAGGCCGGCTACCGGCTACCGATCGACGAACGCATCCTGGCCGACACCGACACCCTGATGGTGTTCGGGCTCGACCATCTGCCGTCGGCGCAGGACGCCGACCCCGACGAGATCGCCGCGATCAACCAATGGCTGCAACGGGAGGGCACCTGCCTGGTGCTGGCCCCGCACCATGACGTGGGATTCACCGACGACTACGACCAGCGCCAGGTCGAGTACCTGCACCACGGCGACCGGCTGGTGCCCCGGCAGCAGCGTTTCAGCCAGTACACCCGCTCCCTGATGGCGGCGCTGCAGGTACCGGTGCACAACACCTGGGGGCTGCGCCCGGCCGTCGTCGACGGCACCACCAACCAGATCGCGCCGCTGACCGCGTTTCACGATCTCGACGGGACCGGCCTGCTGGCCGACGTCACCACCTTCAACTTCCACCCGCACCTGCCGCACTACGAACTGACCGCCCCCGAAAGCGCGGATCTGGTGGTGCTCGGCAAGCAGCGCGTCGACCCCAATCGGCCCCACCCCTTCACCGCGGCCGGCCATACGGAGTTCAACGCATTGATCTCGATGCCACCGACCGGGGCACGGGCGGGTCACATGGTGCTGGTCGACTCCACGAACTTCACCACCCTGTTCGGCGGCACCGACAGCCTGCAGAACTTCTGGCGCAACGTCGCCACCATGACGTGATTCCCGCTCACGCCGACGCGAAGGCCTCGCGCCGGACCATCTGCCACAGGGTGGGAGTATCGGCCACGGTGGAGATCGTCACACGGGAATTCGGCCCGGATGTCTGCGCCAGCGCCAGCAGATAATGCGCAAGGTCGGTACGTGAGGTGAAGGCCCCCACCGGATCGACCTCTCCGGCAACGTATTCGGTGACATGGTCCAGATCGAACAGGCCGGACGGGCGCACCACCGTCCAGTCCAGCCCGCTGGCGGACACCACCGCTTCCATTGCGCGCTGATCGGCGTAGGTGGTCCGGCCGATGCTCGTCTTGAGGACGGGCTCGACGAATTTCAGGGCCAACGGCGCTCCGGTGCGCCCGGGATAGGTGGCCACCGCGGTCGAACTGACGGCGACGAGGCGCCGAATCCCACTGTCCGCCATGGCCTTGACGATGTTCTGTGCGGCGACCGAGTAGGTGTCGATGCGGCGCAGGCCCATCGGCACGCCGAGCACCGATATCACGGCATCAGCACCCGCGACGGCGGCTGCGACATCGGCGGGGTGATGGGCGTCCGCCTCGGCGACGCGTAGCCGCTCGCCGGACAGTGGAAACCCGGCGGGCTTGCGCGTCACCGCGACCGCATCGTGTCCTGCGTCGAGGACCTGCTGGGTCAGCAGCCGAMCGGTCTGACCGTTCGCGCCGAAGACGGCAATGCGCATGATGATCTCCAATAGTCACTGGTTGTGATTATCAAACTATATGACTATCAATTCTCGGGCTAGTCTTGGGCGGTGACCGGACCCGGCATCGTCGAGCTGCATCAGCGCATCCCGTTCCTGCTGTCTCAGCTCGGCGTGCACATCGCCGACGACTTCGTCACCCGCCTGCTGCCCTACGAGGTGGGTCCGCGCACCTATGCGGTGCTGATGGCGCTCGCCGCCGGCGACGGACAGTCGCAGCGACAGCTCTCCCAGCGGCTCGGCATCCACCGCAACGCGATGGTCACGGTCATCGATGATCTGGAGGTCAAAGGCCTGGTGGCGCGCCGTCCGCACCCGGATGACCGCCGGGCCTTCGCCGTCACGCTGACGGACGCCGGCCGTGAGCTGCTGCCCGATCTGGATGCCCAGGGGCGGGCCCAGGAGGACGAGATCACCGCCTCGCTGACGGCTCAGGAACGCACCGTGCTGCTGGGTCTGCTGCAGACCATCTCGGCGGGTCTGGGCATGAGCCCGGGTGTGCATCCGAAGCTGGCGGAGGGCTGACACTAAAATCGCGGGCATGACCACTTCTACTGCCGACCTCGTCGACTACGACGACGTCATCGCCGAGTTCGACCCCGTGATGGGCATGGAAGTGCACGTCGAGCTGTCCACCGCCACCAAGATGTTCTGCCCGTGCGCCAACAAGTTCGGCGCCGAGCCCAACACCCAGGTGTGCCCGGTGTGCCTGGGCCTGCCCGGGTCACTGCCGGTGCTCAATCAGGCCGCGGTCGAATCGGCGATCCGGATCGGGCTGGCCCTCAACTGCACCATCGCGCCCTGGGGACGTTTCGCCAGGAAGAACTACTTCTATCCCGATCAGCCGAAGAACTATCAGATCTCCCAGTACGACGAGCCGATCGCCATCGACGGCTACTTGGACGTGCCGCTCGACGACGGCACCACCTGGCGCATCGAGATCGAACGCGCGCACATGGAAGAGGACACCGGCAAGCTCACCCACCTGGGCAGTGACACCGGCCGGATCTCCGGTGCGACCACCTCGCTCGCCGACTTCAACCGGGCCGGTGTGCCGCTGATCGAGATCGTCACCCGGCCCATCGAGGGCACCGGCGAACGGGCCCCGGAGATCGCGCGCGCATACGTGACCGCCCTGCGCGATCTGCTGCGCGGGCTCGATGTGTCCGATGTGCGGATGGACCAGGGATCGATGCGCTGCGATGCCAACCTGTCACTGAAACCCAAGGGCGCCAGTGAGTTCGGCACCCGCACCGAGACCAAGAACGTCAACTCGCTCAAGAGTGTCGAGGTCGCGGTCCGCTACGAGATGCGCCGTCAGGCGGCGGTGCTGAAGTCCGGTGGCACCGTCACCCAGGAGACCCGCCACTTCCACGAGGACGGACACACCAACGCGGGCCGCAGCAAGGAGACCGCGCAGGACTACCGGTACTTCCCGGAGCCCGACCTGGAGCCGGTGGCGCCGTCGGCCGAGCTGGTAGAGCGGTTGCGTGGCACCATCCCGGAGCTTCCGTGGTTGGTGCGCAACCGCGTTCAGCAGGAGTGGGGCATCTCCGATGAGGTGATGCGCGACCTGGTCAACAATGGCGCGATCGACCTGGTGGCCGCGACCGTGGCCCAGGGCGCGTCCAGCGAGTCCGCCCGCGCCCTGTGGGGAAACTTCCTCGTGCAGAAGGCCAACGAACAAGGGGTCGAACTCGAGGCTCTGCCGATCACGCCCACCCAGGTGGCCGCGGTGATCAAACTCGTGGACGACGGCAAGCTGTCGAACAAGTTGGCCCGTCAGGTCATCGAGGGTGTGCTGGCCGGTGAGGGCGAACCCGAGCAGGTGATGAACGACCGCGGTCTGGTCGTGGTGCGCGACGATTCCCTGATCCAGGCCGCCATCGATGAGGCGCTGGCCGCCCAACCCGATATCGCCGAGAAGATCCGCGGCGGCAAGGTGCAGGCCGCAGGCGCGATCGTCGGCGCGGTGATGAAGGCGACCAAGGGCCAGGCAGACGCCGCCCGGGTGCGCGAACTGGTGCTAGCCGCCTGCTCCTGAGTGACGTCGGTCAGGGGTCTCGTTCTTCAGCTTTGCTTTTGCGTCTGGTGGTGGCCAGCAGCTTCTCTGGATGGTGGAACAGATTTGTCCGCGGTCCGGCGGTGTCGAGGGCCGCGGGTGGATGCCAGTGCACGGAGCCGTCGGCTGCAATGGTGGTCCTCCAGCCGCCTTCGGTGACGAGCCGGTTGTGCACACCGCAGGCCAGGGCGAGTTCGTTGATATTCGTCTGGCCGTTTCTTGCGAAGTCTCTGACGGCGTGGTGGACCTGGCAGCCATAGGCGGGGACCCGGCAGCCGGGGAAGGTGCACCCGCGTTGCAAGTAGGTCAGCACGAGGCGTTGGTCGAGGGTGGCGCAGCGTTTTGTGCGCCCGAAATCCAGCACTTTGCCGGTGACGTCGTCGAACACCGTCAGGCACAGGTAGGCGTGGGAGGCCAGCCGTATGACATCGCGGGTTGGGATCTTGGTGCCGTCGGCGGTGTGTCCGGTGCCGGTGCCGGCGTCGAGTTCGGCAGCGCCGACCCCGATGACGACGGTGACGGGCAGCCCGTTGTGGTCGCCGAGTTTCCCTGAGGTCAGGGTGCCGCGGGCGAGTGTCATCAGAGCGTCATGTTGGCGTTGCCCGGTGGTGCGGGTGTCGGTGTCGATCTTGTCCTGGCTGGGGGTGCCCGCGGTGCAGGGTGTGTCGTTGTCCGGGTTGCACATGCCCTTGCCGGCGAATCTGGCGAAGATCGGTCCCAGGTAGGCCCGGAACTCCGGGGTGATGGTCAGCCGCATCTCGGACATACCGTCCTGGTCCTGCTCACCCAGGACGCAGTCGCGACGGTCGCGGCGGCGTTGTTCGACCTCGTCGTCGTTTGGTTCGGGTCCGTCGGGGTCGAGGACGTCCAGCAAGTGGTTGGCGGCTTTGCGTAGGGCTTCGGGGGTTTGTTCACAAGCGATCTGGGCCAGGGTGGCCTCGGCGTCGGCACGGGTCGCAGCGTCGATGTGGGCCGGCATCGCGGCCATTGCGGCGGTGATGATGCGCACGTGCTCGGCGGTGATCGCCCCGGCGGCTTGGGCGCCTGCGGTGTGCGGATACTTCGGCGGCAATGCCTGCCCGGTCACCGAGCGGCGAGGACCCAGGGTGTCGGCTTCGGCGAAGCGTCGGTGTGCATCGGGGGACGAGATCAGCATGCGGACCTGGAGCACTTCGGCCCAGCTTTTGGCGCCCAGTTCCGCGGGAGTGGTCTGGAAGGTCAGCGCGRCCAGCAGCCGATGTTCGACGGCGGGGATGCGTCGGGCGAGATCTTCCAAGGCGGATTCGAAGCTGAGCAACTCGGCCGGGGTGGCGCGGTCGAACCCGATGCTGGTGACCTTGTCGAGCAAGGCCACCAGATCGGTGAGCAGACCGCCATCCATGCTTCGAACATTAGTTCGATAGACCGACAAGAATCGCCGAGATGTGGCAGGTGGGACCACAGTGAGCAAAGTTTCTCGATGGGGCCCGAAAGTCGCCGGCTGGTCGGGCGATCCACCCCAGCAGGCGGGCGTTCCCGTTACGTCTTGTCGGCGTTACTGCGGGGGAATCCGCCACCGGACGGGAACAGCGGAAAGACCACATCGTCGAACGACCCGGCGTCCCCGGAGGTCTTGTTCACCGTGGCGCCCCAGATGTTGCCGTCCGGGGACACCGCGAGTGCCCAGGCGTGGCCGTGCTGGTCCTGACGTACGACCTCGGGCTCGCCGGTGACCGCGCCGGTGTCGGGCGCCAACCGCAGTGCCACCGTCTGCTTGGTGTTCACCAGGTTCACCAGCACGGTGCCGTCGAGTGCGGCGCAGCCGGCCACCCCGGGACGGTCCGGCCAGGTCCACACCGTCGAGACGTTGGAGTCCTTGGTGATCCGCTGTACGCGGTCCGCGGTCGGGGTGCGGTCGGTGACATACAGCGCGCCGTCGGCCGGATCCACGCACATGCTGCCGCCGGCGCCCATCCCGGACAGCGCCGTGGTCTGCGGTGCCTGGTCGACGGTCGTCGGCTGCTCGATGCGCAGCACCTTGCCGGCCATCGAGCCCGGATCATTGCTCTGCGCCGGGTTACCGGCGTCACCGGTCAGCACCAGCAGGGTGGTCGGACTGGTGAACACCAGTGCCCCTGCATTACCCGTCGCGCCCTTCGGGATCCCGGTGAGGATCGGCTTGGGCGGATCGCCGTCGGCGATGCGCACGACACGGTTGTCGGTGGGCGTGCTGATGTAGGCGTACATCAGCCGGTCCTGGGCGTAGGTCGGCGACTTGATGATGTCGAGCAGTCCGCCGTCGCCGGTCGGATCGACCGGGATGACGAGCTTGACGATCGGCTCGGCCCTCGTCGACACCTCTTTCACCACACCGGTGGTGCGCTCGGCGACCAGTGCCGACTGGCTGTCGCCGCCCATGATCAGCCCGCTGGTGCTGTCCAGGCAGCCCTGCATGACGCCCTGGGCCTTGCACTCCTTGGGGAACGGCGTCGCCGGCAGCGGTGGTGGCGGTTCGGGCTTGGTCGGCGGCGGAGGCGTCATCGCGGGTTGGGTGGTGAACGGCTGGGACTGGGCGTCGTCGAACCGCGCGCAGCCCGAACCGACCAGCAATGCCGCGCACAGCAGCGCGGCCAGTCGCGCCGGCATGCTCCGCGTCGGTCCGCCCAGTCTCATGCTGGCCAGATTACGGATCGCCGAGCAGTGCGCGCCACGAAGGCCTGTTGTATGCGCCGGTGTGTCACAACTCGGCAACGGTGTGGATACGCTGCGCAATGCGCCGCGCCAATCCCTTGCTCTGCGGTGACTTGCACTTACGCTGGCATTCGTGACCGCTGAACCTCAGAACCTGACCGACTGGCAACGGCCGGCGTCGGCGCAGTTGGTCGACCCCGAAGAAGACCTTCCCTCGTCGACCTACGGGGGAGACTTCGAAACCACCGCCATCCCGCGCTATGACATCGATGGCAGCCCCAAGCCCGACCAGTCGCCCTTCGCGCTGCTCAACGATCCCGAGCCGCTGCCCTATGTCTCTCCGGCGCAGCCCAACCCGTACGCCGCGGCACCCGCCGCCCCGACCGAGATCGGCCCGTACGACGCTGAACAGCAGATTCGCCACGCCGGCCGGCGTGGCACCACCGACCTGGGCCTGATGCTGCTGCGGGTCGGCCTGGGCGCACTGCTGATCGTGCACGGCCTGCAGAAGATCTTCGGTTGGTGGGGTGGCGCGGGCCTGAGCGGATTCGAGGGCTCGCTGGCTGACCTCGGCTACCAGCACGCCGGCCTGCTGACCTATGTCGGCGCCGGAGCGCAGGTCGCCGCCGGATTGCTGCTGGTGCTGGGGCTGTTCACCCCGCTGGCCGCGGCCGCCGCGCTGGCCTACCTGGTCAACGCGCTGCTCGCGTCCATCGCCGCCGAACCCGGCGTCAGCTTCGTCGATTTCGTCATCCCGACCGGGCATGAGCATCAGGCAACTCTGGTGCTGGTGGCCGCCGCGCTGACGTTGACCGGTCCCGGGCGCTACGGCCTGGACGCCGGCCGCGGCTGGTCTCGGCGCCCGTTCGTCGGATCTTTCCTGGCGCTGCTGCTCGGCATCGGCGTCGGTGTCGGTATGTGGGTGCTGCTCAACGGCGCCAACCCGCTGGGGTAGACCGCGCAGTCGCCAGTTCACCCGTCAAGGCCTCACCCGTCGAGGGGGTCGGATGCTGGAATTGCGTCCCAGCTGTGAGTGCTGTGATCGTGACCGGCCGGGCCTGCCCGAACTGCGGCGGCAACCTGACCGCGAGGCCGATCCGGCCGGCCGCCTTACTGGCGGCCAATCCGCCGGTCACGACCCGAACGTTCAACCCGGACTGCCGCATCACACCGGCGTGAAGGCCCGCTACTCGTAGGGGTTGGGCACGCGGCCGCCGCTGACCGCCGTCAGCAGCGGCAGAGTCGCGAATGTCACTGCAGGAAGCGTCAATTCGCTGCCATCGGTGAGCCGGGCCTTGGCCCAGGAGGACCTGTCGAAACGCAGACCGTCGATCTCGGTCCACGGCACGGTCCGGCTGCGGAGCAGCGTCCGCGAGGTCACCTGCTCGCGGTCGGCCACCGTGCGGTAGCGAACGACGGCCGCCGACACCAGCACCGGGATCAGGAACAGCACCCGCGTCCAGCTCGGCCACACGAACACCAGCGCCGCCAGCCCGAGGAACAGAAAGAACACCGCGAAGTGCGCCATCGGGGAGATGCGGATGACAAGCGGGGAGGGGTCACTCACCCCGCCATCTTCTCACCGCCGGTGGGACCGCCTTTTCGGCGGACGTCGCCGGCGCCTGGATCCTGGATGGGCAATTTGACCTTTGAGCAGTGCGGCGGCTACCGTCAAGGTCTATGTACACCCCGGACAAGCTCGTAGTAATTGGTTGGCGCGTTGATGCCGCGCTAGCTCTCTGCCGGGCTTAGCCAACAGCATCGACGCGCCAACCCTCGTACAGCGGACTCCGCTGACGGGGGTTTTTTGCTGTCACAGAACGTCACAACACCACAGAAACACCGAATCAACGAGGTAAAAGTGAGCGCACCCACCACGCGACCGCCGGAGTCCACCCCGCGCGCGAACGGCGTCCAGGCCCCCGCCAAGGCGGAGCCGAAGCCCAATGTTGTTGCACCACAACGGATGACCGGCGCGCAGTCGGTCGTGCGGTCGCTCGAGGAGATCGGTGTCGAGATCATCTTCGGCATCCCCGGTGGCGCCGTGCTGCCCGTCTACGACCCGCTCTACGACTCGAAGAAGCTGCGCCACGTGCTGGTGCGCCACGAGCAGGGCGCCGGGCACGCCGCCAGCGGCTACGCCCACGCCACCGGCAAGGTCGGCGTGATGATGGCCACCTCGGGCCCGGGTGCCACCAACCTGGTGACCCCGCTGGCCGACGCCCAGATGGATTCCATCCCGGTCGTGGCCATCACCGGACAGGTCGGTCGCGCCCTGATCGGCACCGACGCCTTCCAGGAGGCCGATATCACCGGCATGACCATGCCGGTCACCAMGCACAACTTCCTGGTGCGCGAGGGCGATGACATCCCGCGGGTGATCGCCGAGGCGTTCCACATCGCGTCGTCCGGGCGCCCCGGTGCGGTGCTCGTCGACGTCCCCAAGGACATCCTGCAGAGCGAGTGCACCTTCTCCTGGCCGCCGGTGATGGATCTGCCGGGCTACAAGCCGAACACCAAGCCGCACAGCCGCCAGGTGCGCGAGGCCGCCAAGCTGATCGCCGCGTCCCGCAAACCCGTGCTCTATGTCGGCGGCGGCGTCATCCGCGGCGAGGCAACCGCCGAACTGATGGACCTCGCCGAGCTGACCGGCATCCCGGTGGTCACCACCCTGATGGCCCGCGGCGCGTTCCCCGACAGCCACCCGCAGCACATGGGTATGCCGGGCATGCACGGCACCGTCTCGGCGGTGGCCGCGCTGCAGAAGAGCGATCTGTTGATCGCGCTGGGCACCCGCTTCGATGACCGTGTCACCGGCAAGCTGGATTCCTTCGCCCCCGACGCCAAGGTGATCCACGCCGACATCGACCCCGCCGAGATCGGCAAGAACCGGCACGCCGACGTGCCGATCGTGGGCGATGTGAAAAATGTCATCACCGATCTGCTGGAGATCCTGCGCCGCGACGACACGAATGCGGCATCGCTGAAGCTGGACAGCTGGTGGGACTACCTGTCGAGCATCAAGGCGACCTTCCCGCTGAGCTACGGCCCGCAGAGCGACGGCAGCCTGAGCCCCGAGCTGGTCATCGAGAAGCTGGGCCAGATCGCCGGACCGGAGGCGCTGTACGTCGCCGGTGTCGGTCAGCACCAGATGTGGGCCGCCCAGTTCGTGAAGTACGAGAATCCCAAGACGTGGCTGAACTCCGGCGGTCTGGGCACCATGGGCTACGCGATCCCCGCGGCGATGGGTGCCAAGTTCGCCCGTCCCGAGGCAGAGGTGTGGGCGATCGACGGTGACGGCTGCTTCCAGATGACCAATCAGGAACTGGCCACCTGCGCCCTGGAGGGTGCGCCGATCAAGGTCGCGCTGATCAACAACGGCAACCTGGGCATGGTGCGACAGTGGCAGACGCTGTTCTACGGAGAGCGCTACAGCCAGACCAACCTGTCCACGCACAGCCACCGGATCCCCGATTTCGTGAAGCTGGCCGAGGCGCTGGGTTGTGTCGGATTGCGTTGTGAGCGTGCCGAAGACGTCGAAGACGTCATCAACCAGGCGCGCGCCATCAACGACCGTCCCGTCGTCATCGACTTCATCGTCGGCGCCGACGCACAGGTGTGGCCGATGGTCGCCGCAGGCACCAGCAATGACGAGATCCAGGCCGCCCGCGGCATCCGTCCGCTGTTCGACACCGAAGAAGGGCACGCCTGATGAGCACGGTCTCCACCCACACGCTGTCGGTGCTCGTCGAGGACAAACCCGGTGTGCTGGCGCGCGTCGCGGCACTGTTCTCCCGACGCGGCTTCAACATCCAGAGCCTCGCCGTCGGCGCCACCGAGCAGAAGCACCTGTCCCGGATGACGATCGTCGTCGAGGTCGAGGACTTCCCGCTGGAGCAGGTCACCAAGCAGCTCAACAAGCTGATCAACGTGATCAAGATCGTCGAGCAGGACGATGCGCAGTCGGTCTCGCGTGAGCTCGCGCTCATCAAGGTGCGCACCGATGCCACCACCCGCAGCCAGGTGATTGAAGCGGTCAATCTGTTCCGTGCCAAGGTTGTGGACGTGTCCACCGAGTCGCTGACCATCGAGGCCACCGGGACGCCCGAGAAGCTCGAGGCATTCCTGCGTGTGCTCGAGCCGTACGGTATTCGGGAAATCGTGCAGTCCGGCATCGTCTCGCTGTCGCGCGGACCGCGCGGTATCGGCACCGCCAAATAGCTTTCATCGACACAGCTTCATCAAGAACGAAAACAAGAGAAGGAAAATTCAGTGGCAATCGAACTGTTCTACGACGACGACGCGGATCTGTCGATCATCCAGGGCCGCAAGGTCGCGGTGATCGGCTATGGCAGCCAGGGCCACGCCCATTCGCTGTCACTGCGTGACTCGGGCGTGCAGGTCAAGGTCGGCCTCAAAGAGGGCTCGAAGTCCCGCGTCAAGGTCGAGGAGCAGGGCCTGGAGGTCGGCACGCCGGCCGAGGTCGCCAAATGGGCCGACGTGATCATGGTGCTCGCGCCGGACACCGCGCAGGCCGAGATCTTCACCAAGGACATCGAGCCGAACTTGGAAGACGGCAACGCGCTGTTCTTCGGGCACGGCCTGAACATCCACTTCGGTCTGATCAAGCCGGCCGAGAACATCACCGTCGGCATGGTCGCCCCCAAGGGCCCCGGCCACCTGGTGCGCCGGCAGTTCGTCGACGGCAAGGGCGTGCCCGCCCTGATCGCCGTTGCGCAGGACCCCAAGGGTGAGGGCCAGGCGCTGGCGCTGTCCTACGCCGCCGCCATCGGTGGCGCGCGTGCCGGTGTCATCAAGACCACCTTCAAGGAAGAGACCGAGACCGACCTGTTCGGTGAGCAGGCCGTGCTGTGCGGTGGCACCGAAGAGCTCATCAAGACCGGTTTCGAGGTCATGGTCGAGGCCGGCTACGCCCCCGAGATGGCCTACTTCGAGGTGCTGCACGAGCTCAAGCTCATCGTCGACCTGATCTACGAAGGCGGCATCGCCCGGATGAACTATTCGGTGTCCGACACCGCGGAGTTCGGCGGCTACATCTCCGGTCCGCGCGTCATCGACGCCGACACCAAGGAGCGGATGCGCGCCATCCTCAAGGACATCCAGGACGGCAGCTTCGTCAAGCGTCTGGTCGCCAACGTCGAGAACGGCAACACCGAGCTCGAGGGCCTGCGCAAGGAGAACGCCGAGCACCCCATCGAGGTCACCGGCAAGAAGCTGCGCGACCTGATGAGCTGGGTCGACCGGCCGATCACCGAGACCGCGTAACTCGCTGAACCATCCGATATGGCTGCCACCGGAGTTCCGGTGGCAGCCATTTCGTCATTCTGGAAGCTATGGCGTCGCCTCGTGACCGTCGCGGCCCTTCGTGCGCCGGTCCTCTTTCATCTCCGCTTCGAACACGTGTCGCCGGCCGTCCATCAGCTCATCGCGGACCCTCTTCTCGTGCTCGCGGAAACGCGACCAGTAGTCGTCGTCGAATTCCTCGACGACCTGGAACGTCCAGCGGCCGCGAATGACGTTGCGGCCGACCAAGTCCTCGGTGAGCCGATCGGCAATCCCGTCGTGCCCGGCGTCGCGCAGGGCATCGGCTGCCTCGCCGAGCAGCAGATCGGCGTGCCCCATCAGCTGATGGAACGAGTACAGGTGCCCGCGCGCCCGTTCGACGTATTCCAGCGCCTCGGACACCTTGCCGACGGCCTCGACGGTGTCATCGGAGGTGCCCGGTGGCCGGGCGTGGGCTGAGTCGACGGACGTCATGACGAGCGCTTCTTCAGCGCCTCGGGTTTGTGCACCGCGTCGCGGCCGCTCTTGTCGCTGGTCACGCGGTACTGCGGTTCGTCCTTGCTGGCCTTCACCGTGCGACCGGCGGCTTCGGTCTCGGAGGTGATCTTCTCTTCAACGGTGCCGGGCACAGTGGTGCCGTGGCTCTGCCACGACACCTTGTCGCCCTTCTTCAGTGAATCACTCATGCGCCCTGGTGTACCCGCGCCGGGACGCTTTCAGTCAGGTTTCAGGATGCGAGGCGGCCCGCGATGCCGACCACCCGCCGCGCCAGGTGATCGAGGGCATCGTTGGTCGCGTCATCGAACTCGGTGACGTTCTCCCGGTTCGCGATCAGGCCGGCCCCATAGGGGTTGCCATCGACGAATTTCACCGGATCGGTGTATCCCGGCGGCACGATGATCCCGCCGAAATGCATCAGCGTCACATACAGATTGAGCAGGGTGGATTCTTGTCCGCCGTGCGCGGTCTGGGTGGAGGTGAACGCGGCGTACACCTTGTCGGCGAGCTTGCCTTCGGACCACAACCCGCCGAGCGAGTCCAGGAAGGCCCGCAGTGGCGCCGCCGGAGAACCGAATCGGGTGGGGGAGCCGAAGATCACCGCGTCGGCCCACACGATGTCCTCGCCGGTCGCGGCCGGCAGGTCCTTGGTGGCCTCATGGTTGGCCGACCACGCGGGGTTCTGCGCGAACGACCCGGGGTCGTTGGTCTCGGTGACGTGGCGGGTGCGCACCTCGGCGCCCGCCGCCTCGGCGGCAGCAGACACCCGGGCGGCCATCGAGGTGCCGTGCCCGGTGGCCGAGTAATAGATGACGGCGAGTTTGGTCATGGCGCCAGTTTAGGAAGCTCCCGGATGCCGAACTCCCGTTTCAGGACGGTCCGCGCGGCATAGAAACCGGCCATACCGTGCACGCCACCGCCGGGCGGGGCGGCCGAGGAACACAGGTAGGCCTTCGGGATCGGGGTGGACCACGGATTGATCCGCGGGGTGGGGCCGGCGATCGCGCTCACCATGTTGTTGCCGCCGACGCCGATGTCCCCGCCGACCAGGTTGGCATTGTGATCGGAAAGTCGTGCGGCGGGCACGCTGCGCACCGCGACCACCACATCGCGGAATCCGGGGGCGAACCGTTCGAAGATGCCGGTGACGGCCTCGGCCATGTCCACCGTCGAACCGGCAGGCACATGGGCGTACGCCCACAGCGGCCGCCGGCCCTGCGCATCGATGCGGGCCGGGTCGGCGATGTGCGGCAGGGCCGCCAGCACCATCGGCCACTCCGCGTGCCTGCCGGCGGCGATCTCGGATTCGGCGAGCGCCATCTGCGCTCGGCTGCCGCCCAGATGAAGTGTCGGGGCCTGCGCCAGACGTGGATCCCGCCAGGGGATTTCGCCGGACAGGACGAAGTCGACCTTGGCGACTCCGGGCCCATAACGGTAGCGCTGCAAGGCTTTTGCGTACCGAGGGGGCAGTGCCGAGCCGTAGATGGACAGCAGCGCCGTCGGCGCCGTGTCGTAGAGCACCACGCCGCCCGGAGGTGTGCTGACCTCTTCGCCGAGGACGAGTTCCCCGCCGTGATCCAGCAGGTCGGCGATCAGGACATCCGGAATGGCCTGGGATCCACCGACCGGGATCGGCCAGCCGACCGCGTGCCCGAGGGTGGCCAGCATCAATCCGGCACCGGAGGCGACCAGCGACGGCATCTGCGAAATGGTATGTGCGGCAACACCGGTGAACAGTGCGCGGGCATCCTCACCCTTGAGCATGTTCCACAGCGGGCCACCCTGGAGCAACAGCCGCGGTGCGAGTTTGAGCGCGGCGGTGACCGACGGCGGCAGCGAACGCTTGTCGCCGAGGATCAGCCCCACCACGCCCTCGCTGTCGGCCGCGAGCGGTCCGAGCAGTCGCCGCCAGGAGTCGCCGTCGGACAGTTCGGCGGCGGTGCGCTCGATATCGCGGTAGCCGATGGCCGCCGGCCGGTCGACCAGTGGGCTGGCGTAGGAGATCTCCGGGACCGACAGCGTCACCCCGCGCGCCTGCAGGTCGTAGGCGGCGAAGAACGGCGACGCCAACGCCAGCGGGTGCACCGCCGAACAGATGTCGTGGCTGACACCGTCGAATTCGGGGTCGGGCAGGGTGCGCGCACCACCGCCCGCGGTGGTCTGCGCTTCGATGACGCGCACGGACAACCCGGCCCTGGCCAGGATGACGGCTGCGGTCAGCCCGTTGGGGCCACTTCCGACGACGGTGACGTCCACCACATCAGTAGACATCATCGCCCGCGAGCGCACGTGGCCTGTGGTAGCGCGGCGGGCACACACTAGGCTGTAGCGCCGTGAGTCTTCCCGTTGTTCTGATCGCCGACAAGCTTGCCGAGTCGACCGTCGCCGCGCTCGGCGACCAGGTCGAGGTCCGCTGGGTGGATGGCCCGGACCGTCCGAAACTGCTGGAGGCCGTCGCCGACGCGGACGCGCTGCTGGTGCGCTCCGCGACCACGGTGGACGCCGAGGTCATCGCTGCCGCGCCCAAACTCAAGATCGTCGCCCGCGCCGGCGTCGGCCTGGACAACGTGGACGTCGACGCGGCCACCGCACGCGGCGTGCTGGTCGTCAACGCGCCGACCTCCAATATCCACAGCGCCGCCGAGCACGCGCTGGCACTGCTGCTGTCGGCGGCCCGCCAGGTTCCGGCCGCCGATGCCACGCTGCGCGAGCACACCTGGAAGCGGTCCGCGTTCTCGGGCACCGAGATCTTCGGTAAGACCGTCGGCGTGGTCGGGCTGGGCCGCATCGGTCAGCTCGTCGCCGCGCGGCTCGCCGCGTTCGGCACCCACATCGTGGCGTACGACCCCTATGTGTCCTCGGCGCGCGCCGCGCAGATCGGCATCGAACTGGTCAGCCTCGACGAGCTGTTGAGCCGGGCCGATTTCATTTCGGTGCACCTGCCCAAGACCAAGGAGACCGCGGGTCTGCTCGGCAAGGAGAACCTCGCCAAGACCAAGCCCGGCGTCATCATCGTCAACGCCGCGCGCGGTGGCCTCATCGACGAGCAGGCGCTCGCCGACGCCATCACCAGCGGGCACGTCCGCGGCGCGGGCCTGGACGTGTTCTCCACCGAACCGTGCACCGACAGCCCGCTGTTCGATCTGCCGCAGGTCGTGGTCACCCCGCACCTGGGCGCATCGACCGCCGAGGCGCAGGACCGGGCCGGCACCGATGTGGCCGCCAGCGTGAAGCTGGCACTGGCCGGTGAATTCGTGCCCGACGCCGTCAACGTCGGCGGGGGAGCCGTCGGCGAAGAAGTGGCGCCGTGGCTGGACCTGGTCCGTAAGCTCGGCCTGCTGGTCGGCTCGCTCGCCGAGGCCGCGCCGGTGTCGCTGAGCGTCCAGGTCCAAGGCGAGCTGGCATCCGAGGACGTCGAGATCCTTCGCCTGTCGGCGCTGCGCGGCCTGTTCTCGGCCGTCGTCGACGAGCAGGTGACCTTCGTCAACGCACCCGCCCTGGCCAAGGATCGCGGCGTGACCGCCGAGATCAGCACCGCCAGTGAGAGTCCCAACCACCGCAGCGTGGTGGACGTGCGCGYGGTCTACGCCGACGGGGGTTCGCTGAACGTGGCGGGCACCCTGTCCGGTCCGCAGCAGGTGCAGAAGGTCGTCCAGATCAACGGGCGCAACCTGGATCTGCGCGCCGAGGGCTACAACCTGGTGGTCAACTACCACGATCAGCCCGGCGCGCTCGGCAAGATCGGCACGCTGCTCGGTGGTGCCGATGTCAACGTGCTGGCCGCGCAGATGAGCCAGGACGCCAGTGGCGACAGCGCCACTGTGATGCTGCGCCTGGATACCGATGTGCCCGAAGATGTGCGCGCCGCGATCGCCTCGGCGGTCGGCGCCACCACACTGGAAGTGGTCGATCTGTCATGAAGCTCGCTGTAATCGCCGGTGACGGTATCGGTCCGGAGGTCATCGACCAGGCGCTGCGGGTACTGGATGCGGTGCTGCCCGGAGTCGAGCGCACCGAGTACGACCTGGGAGCGCGGCGCTACCACGCATCGGGCGAACTGCTGACCGCGGAGACGATCGAAGAACTGCGCGGTTATGACGCCATCCTGCTCGGCGCGATCGGTGATCCGTCGGTACCCAGCGGCGTGCTGGAGCGCGGGCTGCTGCTCAAGCTGCGTTTCGCGCTCGACCATCACGTCAACCTGCGTCCCGGTCGGCTCTATCCCGGTGTGAGCAGCCCGCTCTCGGGCGTCACCGGTATCGATTTCGTCGTGGTCCGCGAGGGCACCGAGGGGCCCTACACCGGAAACGGTGGAGCGCTGCGGGTCGGCACCCCCCACGAGGTGGCCACCGAGGTCAGCGTCAACACGGCCTTCGGGGTGGAGCGCGTCGTGCGCGACGCGTTCGCCCGCGCGCAGGCCCGCCGCAAGCATCTGACGTTGGTGCACAAGACCAATGTGCTGACCTTCGCGGGCAGCCTGTGGTCGCGGGTGGTGGCCGAGGTCGGCACCGAGTTCCCCGAGGTCGAGGTCGCCTACCAGCACATCGACGCCGCCACCATCCACATGGTCACCGACCCGGGACGTTTCGACGTCATCGTCACCGACAACCTGTTCGGCGACATCATCACCGACCTGTCGGCGGCGGTGTGCGGTGGTATCGGTCTGGCCGCCAGCGGCAATATCGATGCGACGCGGACCAATCCGTCGATGTTCGAGCCGGTGCACGGCAGCGCGCCCGACATCGCGGGTCAGGGCATCGCCGATCCGACCGCGGCCGTGATGAGCGTGGCGTTGTTGCTCTCTCATGTGGGCGAAGAGGATGCCGCGACGCGGGTGGACAAGGCGGTCTCCGAGCACCTGGCGACCCGCGCCGACGCAAAACTGTCGACCAGCGAGGTCGGCGACCGGATCCTGTCTCTGCTGTAGCTCCGGTGTCCGCCTTCGCGACGCTGAGCCGGCAGTGCCGGCTGTTCGCGATCGGTTCGGCGTTCTTCGCGGTGGCCACCGCACCGGGATTCGCCGCGCTCGCGGGGGCCGGTGCGTCCAACGCGCTGTGCTTCATCGGCTCGTGGTTCTTCACCACGGCCGCATGGATACAACTGGCACTGGCCGGTCGCGGCATCGGCTGGTGGTCATCGGCCAGCCAGTTCGCCGGCACCATCCTGTTCAACGTCAGCACCGGGGCGTCGGTGTGGGCGCACACCGTCCATGCCGAGCGCCGTGACGTGTGGGCGCCGGACGCGACGGGCTCGGTGGCGTTCCTGATCAGTGGCGTGCTCGCCGTCATGGCGGTCGGCCGGTGGGCTCCGCGATCGGTGGACTGGCAGGCGGGGTGGATCAATCTTGCCGGCTGCATCGCGTTCGGGGTGTCTGCGGCTGCGGCGTTCGTGTTCACCACCGGGGAGACGGTCAACGCGGCGGTGGCCAACCTCGGCACCTTCGTCGGGGCATTGTGTTTCCTGGCGGCGGCACTGGTGGTGCTGCCGCGGCGATGAGTTCGGGTGGCCTTGCTGGTCTATCCGGTATGGGACTCATCGATATCGAACTGTTCGCAACGCTGGATCTGGTCGGGCAGGGGCCCGGCGGCCCCGAGGAGGATCCGATCGGCTTCCCGTTCGGTGGCTGGCAGGCGCCGCTGGTGGACGAGGTGGCCGGCGGGCAGGTGGCGGCCGCCTACGAAGGCACCGACGCACTGCTGCTCGGCCGGCGGACCTATGACATCTTCGCCGCGTTCTGGCCGCACCAGGATGACGAGTTCGCGGCTTTGTTCAACCGCATCCCGAAGTATGTGGTCTCGCGCGGCAGGCCCGACCTGTCCTGGGCGGGATCGACGCAGCTCGGCCCGGACCTGGTCGGCGCGGTGCGAGAGATCCGGGACCGGCACGAGCGGGTGAAGGTTGTCGGCAGCCTCAATTTGGTGCAAACGCTGTTGCGCGAGAAGCTCTTTGACGGGATCGACCTGTGGCTTCATCCGATCATGCTCGGCGTCGGGAAGAAGGTGTTCGACGGTGGTGTGGTGCCCACGAACATCACACTGCTGCAGCCGCCGGTCGCCAGCCCGAAGGGATCGGTGTATCTGCGCTACGGTCTGGCCGAGGGTGTGCCGGCCACGGGGGATATGACCGCCTCCTGAAAGTTGTTCGCAGCTGGGCTATTTCCCGCGTGCGACGGCGTCGGAACCGGGGTCGGCGGGCACCAGGAAGACCGCTGCCGCAGGGAACAGCGCGCACACAGCGAACGCAAAAGGAAATCCGACGGCTGCGATCAACCCACCGAACAACGGCGACCCGACCGCCGTGGCCAGATGCTGGCTGGTGTTCTGGGTGCCCAGCGCGCGTCCACTCCAGAACGGACCGGCGATCTCGGCGATCGCGGTGAACGCCAACCCGTTGTCGGACACCGTCACCACCGAGGCGATGACGATCAGTGCGATGCTCACCGGCGAGCTCAGTGCGTCGGTGACGGCAAGCAAGGCCATCGTCGCCGCCGCGGCCGCAGCGATGAATCGGATGGGCCGCAGGCGCAGGCCCAGCACATCGGACCACCGCCCGGCCGCAATGCGACCCGCTGCGCCCAGCACCTGAGAAGCCGTGACGAGCGCGCCCGCCGACGCGGCCGACCACCCGCGCTCGGTCATCAGCCACACCAGCATGAAGGTCCACACGAAACCCTGAGGGATGACCAGCAGCACGGATACCGCGTGAATGCGTGCCAGCACAGACGATCCGCGGTACGGGTTGGCCAGATCCTCTGGCGGCGCCTCGGCTCGGGGCGGCCGCGGCGGGTCCAGTACGCCGATCGCGCAGATCACCGCGGACAGCACGCACACCACTGCGGGAAACAGCAATGCGGTGCCCACACCATGGCTTTCGGCGACCCGTGGGATCACCAGGGCGCCCAGTCCGACGCCCAGGGGTGTCGCGGTCTGACGGATTCCCATGGCCAGGCCGCGCTGCTCCGGCGGGAACCAGCCCACCACGACGCGTCCGCTCGCGGCATTGCTGCTCGCCGCGGCCATTCCGCCGAGCAGCAGGAATGCCCCGACGGCGAACAGGGAGTGCACCGACGCGGCACCGAAGGCGAATGCCGCGGTGAGTGCCGAGCCGACGGTCAGCACGATGCGTTCGCCGACCCGGTCCACCAGCCAGCCCCAGGCGATCAGCGTCACCACCATGCCGAAGCTGGGCATCGCCGAGAGCAGTCCCGCCGCAGCCAGGTCCACGCCGCGCTCGCTGTGCAGGGTGGGAATGAGAAAGGCCGCGCCGTTGATGAAGACATTGGCGCACGTGGTCGCCGTCAGGGCGATCACCAGCATGGACCAGCGCCGCGCGGTGCTGATGGTCGACGTGGGCATGACGACATGGTGCCATGGCCATCCCATGATATTGAACTCTGATCTCATGATGTGAGAGACAATGCTCTTGCGCAGGCAAAGGTCGACGCCGCGCGCCGACCGGCTGCCGGGGCTCATTAGGCTGAGCGGATGCGCCTCGGTCGAATCGCCAGTCCTGACGGGGTCGCCTTCGTGGTCATCGAAGGCGACTCGAACTCCGATGCGGTGTGCCGCGAGATCGCCGAGCAGTACCTGTCGCGAAACCCCACCTTCACCGGTCGCAGCTGGCCGCTGGCCGACGTGCGGCTGCTGGCCCCGATCCTGGCCAGCAAGGTGGTGTGCATGGGTAAGAACTACGCCGCACACGCCCTCGAGATGGGCGGCGAGGCACCGGAGGATCCGGTGATCTTCCTCAAACCCAACACCGCGATCATCGGGCCCAATGTCGCCATCCAGCTGCCCGCAGACGCGCACCCGGTCCATCACGAAGGCGAACTGGTGGCCGTCATCGAACGGCCCTGCAAGGACGTGCCCGCCGCGAAGGCCGCCGACTACATCCTCGGCTACACCATCGCCAACGACGTGTCCGCACGCGACCAGCAGCAGAAGGACGGCCAGTGGATGCGGGCCAAGGGCCATGACACCTTCTGCCCGGTCGGTCCGTGGATCGAAACCGCCGTCGACCCCGCCGAGCTGGACCTGCGCACCGAGGTCATCCACCCGGCCGAGGACGGTTCGGTCGGCGAGATCGAGGTTCGTCAGAACAGCAACACCGCGATGCTGCTGCATGATGTGGGCGCCATCATCGAATGGGTGTCGGCGGTCATGACACTGCTGCCCGGCGATCTCATCCTGACCGGCACCYCCGAAGGCGTCGGCCCGATCGAGGACGGCGATATCGTCAGCATCACCATCGAGGGCATCGGCACCCTCTCCAATCCTGTTGTGCGTAAAGGAAAGTAGCGATGACCGTTCGGGTACGTTTCTGCCCATCACCGACGGGCACCCCGCACGTCGGGCTGGTCCGCACCGCGCTGTTCAACTGGGCCTACGCCCGGCACACCGGTGGCGCCTTCGTCTTCCGCATCGAGGACACCGATGCGGCCCGCGACAGCCAGGAAAGCTATGACGCGATTCTGGACGCGCTGCGCTGGCTCGGTCTGGACTGGGATGAGGGCCCGGAGGTCGGGGGACCCTACGAGCCCTACCGGCAGTCGCAGCGATCCGATCTCTACCGCGATGTGATCGCCAAACTGCTCGCCGCGGGCGAGGTGTACGAGGCCTACTCCACGCCCGAGGAGGTCGAGGCCCGTCATATCGCCGCGGGCCGAAATCCCAAACTGGGCTACGACAACCATGACCGCGACCTCACCGACGATCAGCGTGCGGCCTTCACCGCCGAGGGACGTAAACCGGTGTTGCGGTTGCGGATGCCGGATGCGGACCTGACCTGGAACGATCTGGTGCGCGGTGAGACCACCTTCGCTGCCGGCGTGGTGCCCGATTTCGCGATCACCCGGGCCAGCGGAGATCCGCTGTACACCTTGGTCAATCCCGTCGACGACGCGTTGATGAAGATCACCCACGTGCTGCGCGGCGAGGATCTGCTGTCCTCCACGCCGCGCCAGATTGCCCTGTACCAGGCGCTGATCCGGATCGGTGTCACCGACAGCATTCCCGAGTTCGCGCACCTGCCAAGCGTTCTCGGCGACGGCAACAAGAAGCTGTCCAAGCGTGACCCGCAGTCGAATCTGTTCCTGCACCGCGACCGGGGATTCATCCCGGAGGGGCTGCTGAACTATCTCGCGCTGCTGGGCTGGGGTATCGCCGACGACCACGATCTGTTCAGCCTCGATGAGATGGTCGCGGCGTTCGACGTTGTCAACGTCAACTCCAACCCGGCCCGGTTCGACCAGAAGAAGGCCGACGCCATCAACGCCGAGCACATCCGGCGCCTGTCACCCGAGGATTTCTGCGCCCGGCTGCGGGCCTTCCTGGAGGCGCACGGCCACGACACCGGTCTGGACGACGCCGGCTTCGCGGAAGCGGCGGCACTGGTGCAGACCCGCATCGTGGTGCTCGGCGATGCGTGGGATCTGTTGAAGTTCTTCGACGACGACAGCTATGTGCTCGACGAGAAGTCGGCGGCCAAGGAACTGAAGGCCGAAGCCGCCCCGGTGCTCGACGCCGCCCTAAGCGCTCTGGAGGCTGCGCCGGAGTGGACGACGTCCTCGATCGAAGAGGCGCTGAAGACGGCGCTGCTGGACGGCCTTGAGCTCAAACCGCGTAAGGCCTTCGGTCCGATCCGGGTCGCGGTCACCGGTTCGTCGATCAGTCCGCCGCTGTTCGAGTCGATGGAGCTGCTGGGTCGCGACCGCAGCCTGGCCCGGTTGCGCGCCGCACGGGGTGGGGTGTGAAAAGTGGCCGCGATTCTTTGGTAATCTGTTCGTCGGCCCGAAAAGCACAGCGGAGATCATCACCGCGGCGCTGATTGGGCCAAATGATGCCCTGACCTGCAGTGATGGGCATCAAATGGGGTATGGTGTAATTGGCAACACTAGGGATTCTGATTCCCTCATTCTAGGTTCGAGTCCTGGTACCCCAGCGGTGATGAGCGTTCACGCGAAGAACGTTCAGGCACAGCGGTGATTAGGTCTGCATACGCTCCTGAGCTATGCTGGCTCACCGGAAGTTCTAGCCCCCGTCGTCTAGCGGCCTAGGACGCCGCCCTCTCACGGCGGTAGCGTGGGTTCGAATCCCATCGGGGGTACAGACGAAGTCCCAGGAGAAATCCTGGGACTTTTTTTGTGCCGTGTCGCGAACGTCACAGAAAGCCGATGGGTCGCCGGCCCGGGCCCACCGATGGCTCCGGATCGGTGCCCAACGTCTGATCGAGCAGTTCGTGATAGACGTCGCGAAAATCGGTGGTGGTCTTCAGGTCGCCGTCACTCAGATCGGTGAGGCTGGGCGCGTCACCGTAGAACCCGCCCCGCACCGACTCGCCGAGAATCAACACCGGACCCGAGGTGCCGTGGTCGGTGCCCTGGGTGGCGTTGGCGGCCACCCGTCGGCCGAACTCCGAATAGATCATCGTCACCACGTGCCGGCCGTAGGCGCTGTTGCGCATCTGCTTCAGGAACGGTGTGACGGCGTCGTTGAGGGCAGTGAGCAGTTTCTGTTGGTCACCGCGTTCGTTGGCGTGGGTGTCGAATCCGCCGAGCGAGACCATGTACACCTTGGTGGGCACCCCGGCCCGCACGCACTGGGCCACCAGTTCCAGATCGTCGGCCAGTTGTCTGCCCAGATCGGTGGCCGCCGTCGGGGGTAGCGGATTGTCGGTGAAGGTGCGGAACGTGTCATCGGTCGTGCGATAGGCCCGGTAGTCGGCACGCACGGCCGCCATCGCGGGGGTGTCGAGCGGGTCGGGGGCGCTCATCGCCTCCAGAACGCCGGGCATATCGGGTGGCAGCTTCGGGATGGTCGCGGAAAGCCCGGCCGCGGTGTGCTTTTGGCCGATGGCCATCGGGGGCAGCACGGTTCCGATGTTCACCGCGCGCAGCGGATCGTCCCCGCCTGCGTCCAACCAGCGTCCGATCCAGCCGGATGCGGTCGGGTCGTCGGGGGAGGCCGTCTGCCAGATATCCATTGAACGAAAATGACTTCGGTCCTGTTTCGGATAGCCGACACCGCGGATGATGGCCAGGTTGTCGCTGCGCCACGCCGACGCCAGACCGGTCAGCGCGGGGTTCAGCCCGAACGCACCGTCCAGATCGATGACCGTCTCCGGTCCGAACGCCAGATCGGGACGTGCGTCGTAATAGGCGTTGTCGGTGAACGGGATCACGGTGTTGAGGCCGTCGTTGCCGCCGTAGAGCGTGAGGATCACCAGGATGCCGGTGTCGGCGGGCAACGGTTGTTGTTGCGCGCGCTCGAACATCTGGGGCAGGGTGACCGCCGCGCCGGCCGCTGCGGCCAGCCCGGCGGCCCCCGCACTGGCGATCAGGAATCTGCGGCGATTCATCTCCGGCATGGCTGTGTCACCCCAACTTCGCTAAACCGTGAGGTATTCGGGTGTGTTGACGGCGGCGGCGACCAGCCGGTCCGGGCGGTCGGCCAGCGGCTTCAACGCCCCGGCCGTGGTGTCGGTCCAGGCGCCGATACCCAGCAGGTAGCCCGCGGCATCGATGCGGTCGCCGGGAGCGGCATCCGACACCAGCGAGAGATCACCCAGGGGGACGAACCGGTCGGCCGCCCAGACCCGCGCGGCCGCACTCGTATTGGACAGCCACACCCGGCCCTGCGGCCAGCCATCGACGTCCGGTGGCGCAAAGGGACGCTGGCCCATCACCTTGAGCACGACATCGCAGGCGGTCAAGGTGTCCGGGCCGTCGAGCGGCACCGACAGCGAGCGCAGCATGCCGACCAGCCACTCCACCGGTGTGACGACCGAGGTGCCGGCGCCTGCAGTGAAGTCGGGGTCGAGAAAGATGGCTTTGGTCAACGCTTTCAGATCCCGCTTCGGGCCGTAGGCGGCGACCAGCCGGGCGGAGGCGGCCTCGCTCGGGTCGGTATCGGAGGCCAGCAGACGCCACAGCTTGGAGCTCACGAAGCGTGCCGACGCGGGGTGCCCGACCACGATGTCGCAGAAGTCGTTGTCCCCGAAGGGGCCGGTCTTGCCCAGGATCGTCTTGGAACCGCCGTCGTGGTGCTCTGCCACCAACAAGGTGCCCCGGCCCAGTGTGTCGAAACGCCCGGTGAGCGCCCGCGCGCCCTCGCGGACATCGCTTTCGTTGTAGCCGTTGTCGTGACCGAGGGCGAAGAGTTCCATGAATTCCCGGGACAGGTTCTCGTTGGGCGCCTCTTTGGTGTTGCCCAGGCCATCGAGCCAGCGCAGCATCGCCGAGTCGGTCAGGATGGCGTAGGCGAGATCCCGGAAGTCACCGAGCGTGTGGGTGCGCAGAGTCTGGTTCTGGGCCGCCATGAATTCCGCGGCCACCACCTTTTCCGCCGAGGTGGCGAAGTGGTTGTGCCAGACGAACGTCAGCTTTTCGTGGATCGGTTGACGCACGGCGACCATACGACGTATCCACCAACCGGACAGATCCTGCATCTGCGCCAGCATGCTGCTCACGAAGGGCGCCGTGGTGGCTTCGCTGGCGGGCAGTGCGGGGGTCGAGTAGGACGCCATCGGGGTCGCGATGGCACCCGGGTCGGCGGCGGGGTCAAGATCGAGCACCTCGTCGAGGTATGCCCGCCACTCGCGATTCACCACCGCGTCGATTTCGCGCCCGGTCGCACCGAAACCGGACCGCCGCATCATTCGTGCGGTGGCCAGCCATTGCGGCGATTGCGAACCCGTGATCTGCTCCTCCGGCCAGCGCAGCTGCGCTCGTGGTGTCGACAATAGGGCCCGCGCGCGAAGTTTGCTAGAGCCGGCGGGTCAGGGCTTCCGATGCGGCCAGCAGATCGGCGGCCCAGCGGGCGCCCGGCCGGCGACCCATCCGGTCGATGGGCCCGGACACCGAGATGGCGGCGATCACCGCGCCGCGTCCGTCGCGCACCGGCGCGGACACGCTGGCGACCCCGGATTCGCGTTCGGCGGCGCTTTGCGCCCAGCCCCTCTTGCGGACCTCGGCGAGCGTGCGTTCGGTGAATTTCGCGGTCGTGAGCACCGACTGCTGGGTGGCGCTATCGCTGTAGGCCAGTAGCACTTTGGCCCCGGACCCCGCCGTCATGGGCAGCCGGGTGCCGACGGGGACGGTGTCACGCAGACCGACCGGTGGCTCCAGGGAGGCCACGCACACCCGGGAGCTGCCCTCCCGGCGATAGAGCTGGACGCTCTCGCCGGTGAGTTCGCGCAGCCGGGGCAGGACGGCGGCACCGGCGGCCAGCAGCGGATCGTTGACCTGCCCGGCCAGTTCGGTCAGCGCCGGTCCCAGCCGCCATCGACCCTCGGTGTCCCGGGCGAGCAGGCGGTGCACTTCCAGTCCGGCGGCCAGCCGGTGCGCGGTGGCCCGCGGCAGGCCGGTGCGTTCGCACAGTTCGGCCAGACCGCAGGGTGACTCGGCCACCGTGTGCAGTACGCCCACCGCTTTGTCGAGGACGCCGATACCGCTATCCTGTCTCACAGGGAGATACTAGCGTCCCGCATCGTGAGATAGCCAGCCCGTCACGGCAGGACGCCCGAGTCGAATAGAGATACCCATGGAGCAGACACAGTCCAGTCCGCGGCCCCGAACCCTGGCCGAGAAGGTGTGGGATGACCACGTCGTGGCCCGCGGCGCCGGTGAACCCGACCTGATCTACATCGATCTGCACCTCGTGCACGAGGTCACCAGCCCGCAGGCCTTCGACGGTCTGCGGTTGGCCGGGCGCCCGGTGCGGCGCCCCGATCTCACCATCGCCACCGAGGATCACAACGTGCCGACGGTGGATATCGACAAGCCGATCGCCGATCCGGTGTCGCGCACCCAGGTGGACACCCTGCGGCGCAACTGCGAGGAGTTCGGTATCCGGCTGCATCCGATGGGCGACGCCGAGCAGGGCATCGTGCACATCATCGGACCGCAACTGGGTCTGACACAGCCGGGTATGACGGTGGTCTGTGGCGACAGCCACACCTCGACCCACGGCGCGTTCGGCTCGATCGCCATGGGTATCGGCACATCTGAGGTCGAGCATGTGATGGCCACCCAGACGCTTCCGCTCAAGCCTTTCAAGACCATGGCGGTCAATGTCGACGGCGATCTGCCCGAGGGAGTGAGCGCCAAGGACATCATTCTGGCGGTCATCGCCAAGATCGGCACCGGTGGTGGGCAGGGTCACGTCATCGAATACCGGGGCAGCGCCATCGAATCCTTGTCGATGGAGGGCCGGATGACGATCTGCAACATGAGCATCGAGGCCGGCGCCCGGGCAGGCATGGTGGCGCCCGATGCCACCACATTCGAATTCCTCAAGGGCCGTCCGCACGCGCCGAAGGGCGCCGATTGGGATGCCGCGGTGCAGGCCTGGACCGAGTTGCACACCGATGAGGGCGCTGAATTCGACACCCAGGTCTACATCGACGCCGCGACGCTCAGCCCGTTCGTCACCTGGGGGACCAACCCCGGGCAGGGTGTGCCGCTCTCGGCGACGGTGCCCGATCCCGAGATGATGCTCGATGACGACGCCAAGCAGGCGGCTGAGAAAGCGTTGACCTATATGGACCTTCGCGCCGGCACCCCGATGCGTGAAATCCCGGTGGACACCGTCTTCGTCGGATCGTGCACGAACGGACGCATCGAGGATCTGCGGGTGGTCGCCGAGGTTCTGGACGGCCGCACGGTGGCGGACGGGGTACGGATGCTGGTGGTCCCCGGCTCGATGCGGGTGCGCGCACAAGCCGAATCCGAGGGTCTGGGAGCAATCTTCACCGCCGCCGGGGCGGAATGGCGCCAGGCCGGCTGTTCGATGTGTCTGGGGATGAACCCGGATCAGCTTGCCCCCGGCGAGCGTTGCGCCTCGACCTCCAACCGCAATTTCGAAGGCCGACAGGGCAAGGGCGGGCGCACCCATCTGGTGTCGCCTGCGGTGGCAGCAGCCACCGCAGTGCGCGGCACGCTGTCTTCCCCGGCCGATCTCGAACCGGCCGCCGCCACCCACTAGGTCTTCGAACCGCAAGGAGTACCAGGACATGCAGGCTTTCACCACTCATACCGGGATCGGCGTGCCGCTGCGCCGTACCAATGTCGACACCGACCAGATCATCCCGGCCGTGTATTTGAAGCGGGTCACCCGAACGGGTTTCGAGGACGGTTTGTTCGCCGCATGGCGTAACGACCCGTCATTCATTTTGAATCTGGCGCCCTTCGACAAGGGGTCGGTTTTGGTGGCCGGCCCCGATTTCGGCACCGGATCGTCCCGCGAACACGCCGTCTGGGCGCTCATGGACTACGGCTTCCGAGTCGTCATCTCACCGCGATTCGCCGATATTTTTCGGGGCAACGCCGGCAAAGCGGGTCTTTTGGCGGCCGAAGTGTCACATGATGATGTCGAACTTCTCTGGAAGCTGATCGAGCAGAATCCGGGCTTGGAAATCACTGTGAATCTTCAAGATCGGACCATCTCCGCTGGAACGGTCCTGCTGCCGTTCAACATTGATGACTACACCGCATGGCGGCTGCTCGAGGGACTCGACGATATAGGCCTTACGCTGCGGAAACAGGACGAAATCGAAGCCTACGAGCAGCGTCGACCGAGCTTCAAGCCGCGCACACTTCCGGTCTGAATTCGGGGTTTCCGGGGCCCCAAATATGGCCCGGCAACCACATTCTCGGACGCCGGTACCACTGTCCAAGTGGGCCAATCGGATTGCCGAATATTCATCAGCTACGTATGAAACTGCGCGTGGCTCTTGGAAATATGCGCCCAATGGGTTTACCGTGTCCTCTAGTCGGTCCAAGGTGGACCACTGGACTTCGGAGGGTTTGCATGAACAAAGCAGAGCTCATCGACGCACTCACAACCAAGTTGGGCACCGATCGTCGACAGGCTACTGCCGCGGTTGAGAACATCGTTGACACGATCGTGCGTGCCGTGCACAAGGGCGAGAGCGTCACCATCACCGGCTTCGGCGTTTTCGAGCAGCGTCGCCGTGCCGCCCGTGTGGCTCGTAACCCGCGTACCGGTGAGACCGTCAAGGTCAAGCCGACGTCGGTTCCGGCATTCCGCCCGGGCGCGCAGTTCAAGGCGGTTGTCTCTGGCGCGCAGCGTCTCCCGGCAGACGGCCCCGCCGTCAAGCGTGGTGTGGCAGCGGCTCCGGCCAAGCGCGCTGCGGTGAAGAAGGCTGTCGTCAAGAAGGCTGTCGCCAAGAAGGCGGCTCCTGCCGTCAAGAAGGCCGTCGTCAAGAAGGCTGTCGCCAAGAAGGCGGCTCCTGCCGTCAAGAAGGCCGTCGTCAAGAAGGCTGTCGCCAAGAAGGCGGCTCCTGCCGTCAAGAAGGCCGTCGTCAAGAAGGCTGTCGCCAAGAAGGCGGCTCCTGCCGTCAAGAAGGCCGCCGTCAAGAAGGCCGTCGCCAAGAAGGCGGCTCCCGCGGCCAAGAAGGCTCCGGCCAAGAAGGCGGCTCCGGTCAAGCGCGGCCGCAAGTAGTTCCGGCTCTTACCCACAAAAGCACCCCAGAACAGTGGTTCTGGGGTGCTTTTGTGTGTGCCTATTCCAGGACGGCCAGTGGGCTGCCGATATGGTCGGCGGCGATCAGGCGGCCACCCACCGACGACAGCACCCAGGTGCTGCCCTTGCGGTTTCGTGACTTGTCGGGCCGCACACCGTCGCGCTCACACCACCACGCGATGAGATCGGGAATCACCTTGCCCTGGGTGCAGATCACCGGCGTCGCATCGGCTGAACCGGAGGCGATCTCCAGAACCCGGGCGCGGGCGGTCTTCTTGTCATCGGAGTAGGCCTCATCGGTGAGGGCGGCCTCTGTGTCGATGGGCACACCGATTTCCTGAGCCAGTGGCTCCAGCGTCTGCCGGCATCGCACCCGCGGGGCGGCGTGAAGCTCGGTGGCACCAAAGGCAAGTAGTTGACTCACCAGCGATTCGGCCTGTGCGCGACCGAGCTTGTCCAGCGGTCGTTGGGAATCCTCGCCCTTGTACTTGGACCGCGAACCGGCCCGCGCATGCCGCACGATGATCGTCGTCGCGGTGTCGGCGGGTGCTTTGGCGAAGCGTCGCAGCACCTTACGGTCCTGCTGGTACTGCAGCCGCTTCATTGCGTCTTTCGGCGGCAGCCAGAGCAGTTCGTCCACCTCGTCGTTGGCGCTGAACGCGCCGTCACCCACGCCGGCCGCCCAGTACACGACCCGCTTGACCGCACCGTCCACCGGATAACTGATGACGGCCAGCCTGCGCCCGAGTCGGCTCTGAAATCCGGTCTCCTCACGGATCTCCCGGACCGCGGTGGCGGGGTGGCTCTCGCCGGGGTCGACCTTGCCCTTGGGAAGAGACCAGTCGTCGTAGCGCGGGCGGTGCACGACCGCGACCTCGGTGCGTCCCGCATGCTCCCGCCACAGCACCGCACCGGCGGCATGGACGGTCTTCACCTTCTTGCGGGTCGAGCTGTCCGACACATCAACTCCTAGGTGTTGTCAGTGGCCGACAGTCCGGGGGTCAGGGTGAGCGATGTCTCGCCATCAGGGCGACTTGGTGGTCGCGCACCGTCTGGCCGGGGAGCGGCAGCGCATTCCATCGACCGTCGGCCTGGAGCTCCCAGCACCTGGTCGCCGGATCCATGGTGGACTCGAACATCTCGTCCAATTGGGCCGTCAGCCGCTGATCCTTGACCTGTGCCATGACTTCCACCCGGCGGTCCAGATTACGATGCATCATGTCGGCACTGCCGATCCAGAACTCATCGATGGCGCGGAAGTGAATAATTCGGGAGTGTTCCAGGAAACGGCCGAGAATCGAGCGCACCACGATGTTCTCGGACAGACCCTCATGGCCGGGACGTAACGCACAGATTCCGCGGACCACCACCTCGACCCGGACACCGGCCTGCGAGGCCCGGTACAACGCGTCGATCACCTGTTCGTCGACCAGGGCGTTGGCCTTCAGCCGGATTCGGCCCTGCCCGGTCTCCAGATGTGCAGCGGTCTCCTGCTCGATCCGCCCGATGATGCCCTTGCGCACACTGTGCGGCGCCACCAGCAGGTTGCGGTAGGACACCTTGCGGGAGTACCCCGTCAACGAGTTGAACAGGTCGGTCAGGTCGGCGCCGATGTCGGGGGAGGCGGTCAGCAGGCCGACATCCTCATACAGCCGGGCGGTTTTCGGGTTGTAGTTGCCGGTGCCGATATGGCAGTACCGCCGTATCGTCGAGCCCTCACGCCGGACCACCAGGCAGGTCTTGCAGTGCGTCTTCAGCCCGATGAGCCCGTAAACCACGTGCACACCGGCTTGTTCGAGGGCACGTGCCCATTTGATGTTGGCCTGCTCGTCGAACCGCGCCTTGATCTCCACGAGCGCCACCACCTGCTTGCCGGCCTCCGCGGCGTCGATCAGCGCGTTGACGATCGGCGAGTCACCGGATGTGCGGTACAGCGTCTGCTTGATGGCCAGCACGTTCGGGTCGGCCGCGGCCTGTTCGATGAAGCGCTGCACCGTCGTCGAGAACGAGTCATAGGGATGATGCACCAGCACATCACCGTCACGCAGCGTCGAGAAGATGCTCTTCGGCGTCTCGCGCTCGCCGAACGCGGCGGGCGTGGCGGGCACGAACGGACGGTCCTTGAGATCGGGCCGGTCCACCCCGTAGATCTGCCACAGTGACGAAAGGTCGAGGAGCCCTGGCACCTCGATGACATCACCGGGATGCACGTCGAGTTCCCGCAACAACAGCTCGAGCATGTTCTCGGTCATGTCGTCGGCGACCTCGAGACGCACCGGCGATCCGAACCGGCGCCGGGCCAGTTCCCGCTCCAGCGCCTGCAGCAGATCTTCGTCGCGATCCTCGGCGACCTCGAAGTCGGCATTACGGGTGATCCGGAACGCGTGCTGCTCGACGATCTCCAGGCCCGGGAACAGTACCGATAGGAAGGCGCCGATCAGCTCCTCCAGGGGCAGGAAGCGCACCGGACCCGGCGTGCCGTCCTCACCTTCGCGGCGGGGCAGCTCGACGAACCGGTCGACGTTGTCGGGCACCTTGATTCGGGCGAAGTGCTGGGTGCGGTCATCGGGCTGGCGCACCGTGATCGCCAGGTTCAGGCTCAGGCCGCTGACGAACGGGAACGGGTGCGCCGGGTCGACAGCCAGCGGCGTCAGCACCGGGAACACCTGCTCGTGGAAGTAGGTGGACAGCGTGGCGTGTTCGTCCTCGTCCAGATCGGCCCAGCTGACGATCAGGATGCCCTTCTCGGCCAACGCGGGTCGCACCGATTCGAGGAACACCTGGGCGTGGCGGCTGGAGATCTGCTGGGTGCGCTCACCGATGCGGCGCAACTGTTCCCGCGGGGACAGCCCGTCGGCGGAGCGCACCGACAGTCCCATCTCGTCACGACGTTTCAGGCCGGCGACGCGCACCATGTAGAACTCGTCGAGATTGGAAGAGAAGATGGCCAGGAACTTGGCCCGCTCCAGCAGCGGCAGCGAAGTGTCGGCGGCCAGCGCCAGCACCCGGGCATTGAAGTCCAGCCAGCTCAGCTCACGATTGAGGTAGCGGTCCTCGGGTAGCGCGTCCTCGACGGCGGCGGTGGTCTCCGCGGGGGGAGCGTCGGGTGAGCCGTCCACGGCCTCGGCCGGCGTCCACTCGGTGTCAGTAGTCGTTGTATCGGCGTCGGTCATGTGTCGATCATTGCCTATCCCCACCGTGCATTCCAGTGCGCATCGTGATCAACCGTCGCTGCCGGTGGACGGCAGCGCGCCGACCACGCGGTGTGTCGCCGGACCGAGGCCGAGGTGCAGTGCCGCGGCGAGATCATCGGGGGTGTCGATATCGCAACGCAGTCCCGGCCAGCTGCCGGTCAATTCGGTCGCGCCCGAATCAGCATGGCGGCGTGTGGATTCCACCCCGAACCGAGGGTCGAGCGGGACGCCGAACGCGAACAGCGCCGACGTCCCGGTGCCGTGCCGGTCGCCGACGAAGCTGCGCGGGTGCCGGCGTGCGGCGGCGAGCGCCCCGGCCAGCTCCTCGGTTCGCAGCGCCGGCAGGTCACCCTGGAGGACAACGATGTTGGGGACGAGTGCCGCCGCTTCGGCGACGCCGAGAGCGTTGTTCAACGGGTCGGGGTGCCCGTCGGGGGTCGGGTCCATCAATGCGTGGGCGCCGAGCTCGCGGGCGGCCGCAGCCGCATCCGGATCCGGAGTGACCACGGTGATCGAACTCACGGCGGGCACGGCCGCCGCTGCGGTGACGGTGTCCACCAACATGGCCAGCACCAGACTCTCCCGTGCCGAGGCCGAGAGCACCGGCGCCAACCGGGTCTTGGCTGCGGTCAGCCGCTTCACCGCGATCAGCACACCGACCTCCGGCTGCGCGTTGCTGCCCTTCATATCCGCCATCCTGCCAGTCTCCGCGGGGCAGCTAGGGTTGAGCCGTGGTCGAAGCCGCTGTGATGGGAGCCGGTGCGTGGGGAACAGCGCTGGCCAAGGTGCTTGCCGACGCCGGTAACAACGTGACGCTGTGGACACGTCGGCCCGAACTGGCCGACGAGATCAACGCGACGCACCGCAACCCCGACTACCTCGGGGACACTCCGCTGCCCGCCGGCATCCGGGCCACCGGTGATGCTGCCGAGGCGCTTCAGGGAGCCTGCACCGTCCTGCTCGGCGTGCCGTCCCAGACCCTGCGGCCCAACCTGGAGTCCTGGAAACACCTGATCGGACAGGACGCCACGCTGGTCAGCCTGGCCAAAGGCATCGAACTGGACACCCTGATGCGGATGAGTCAGGTGATCTCTCAGGTCACCGGTGCCGATCAGGCGCGGGTCGCGGTGGTGACCGGACCGAACCTGGCCAAAGAGGTGGCCGATGAACAACCCGCCGCCACGGTGGTCGCGTGCACCGACTCGGGTCGTGCGGTGACCATACAACGGGCGCTGTCCACCGCCTACTTCCGTCCCTATACCAACGCCGATGTGATCGGTGCCGAGATCGGGGGCGCCTGCAAGAACGTGATCGCGCTGGCCTGCGGCATGGCCGCCGGTGTCGGCCTCGGCGAGAACACCTCGGCGGCGATCATCACCCGCGGGCTCGCCGAGATCATGCGGCTGGGAATAGCGTTGGGCGCCAAGGGCGCAACGCTGGCCGGCCTGGCCGGAGTCGGTGATCTGGTGGCCACCTGCACCTCGCCGCAGTCACGCAACCGTACCTTCGGGGCGCGGCTCGGGCAGGGTGGTTCGATGGAGTCCGCGCTGCGTGCCGCTCAGGGGCACGTCGCCGAGGGCGCCACGTCATGTCAGTCGGTGCTGGCGCTGGCGTCGAGTTACGACGTCGAGATGCCGCTCACCGACGCGGTCCACCAGGTCTGCCATCGCGGTCTGTCCGTCGAGCAGGCCGTCATGTTGCTGCTGGGACGCAGCACCAAACCGGAATGAGCGCCACCCGGAGCGACGGGAGATAAGCATGGATGGTTATGGTGATTCCACCCGCAGCGTGAATGCTGTTGGAGCACACGGAGTTCCAGGTTCACCCATCGCGCCGGTGCCGGTTCCGGCGTCGGCGTACCACCTGTCGCCGGACGAGTCCGCACCGCTGGACACCTACGGTCGGGCCTCGAATCCGACGTGGCGCCAGCTGGAATCGGCACTGGCCGAGCTGGAGGGCGCCTCCTCGGCGCTGACCTTCGGTTCCGGTATGGGCGCCATCAGCGCGGCACTGCGGGTGCTGGCCAAACCGGGCAAGACACTGGTCGTGCCCGCCGACGGCTACTACCAGGTGCGCCGGTACGCCGCCGAATACCTGGCACCGCTGGGCGTCACCGTGGTCGAGGCGTCCGCCGCGCAGATGTGCGCGGCGGCCGAGCACGCCGACGTCGTACTCGCCGAGACGCCGGTGAACCCGACGCTGGACGTGGTGGACCTGCACCGACTGGCCACCAGTTGTCGTTCCCGCGGCGCGACCCTGCTGGTCGACAACACCGCCGCCACCCCACTGGGCCTGCAGCCGCTGTCGCTGGGTGCTGACCTCGTGGTCGCCAGCGCCACCAAGGCACTGTCCGGGCACAGCGATCTGCTGGCCGGCTACGTGGCGGGCTGCCACCCCGAACTGATGGCCGCGGTGGAACGCGACCGCCTGCTGGCCGGGCCGGTGCTCGGCACATTCGAGGCCTGGCTGGTGCTGCGCAGTCTGGGCAGCGCCGGGCTGCGCATCGACCGGCAGTGCCGCAACGCGCAGGCATTGGCGCTGATGCTGCGCGATCATCCGGCGGTGCGTTCGGTGCGCTACCCGGGCCTGCCGCAGGACCCGTCCCACCCGATCGCCGTCGAGCAGATGCGGCGTTTCGGTGGCCTGGTGTCCGTCGAGCTCGCCGATGCCGACGCCGTGCACAAGCTGGTGGAGCGCAGCGCGCTGCTGGTGGCGGCCACCAGCTTCGGCGGCATCCACACCTGTGTGGACCGTCGGGCGCGGTGGGGAGACCCGGTGCCCGAGGGCTTCGCCAGGATCTCGCTGGGCATCGAGGACACCGACGACATCGTCGCCGATATCGAGCGCGCGCTGGCCTGAGCCAATCCCTGAGAATCCGGCCGGTGCCCGAAGCCGGTAGCCTCTGCAGGTTGTGAGTGCCCGTACCCGTGTCGCCGTCATCTATGGCGGACGCAGTTCTGAGCACGGGATTTCCTGTGTTTCCGCAGGAAGCATCCTGCGCAATCTCGACCCGCAGCGCTTCGACGTGGTTGCCGTCGGGATCACCCCGGACGGCTCCTGGGTGCTGACCGACGGTAAGCCCGAGACCTTGGCGATCACCGCCGGTGAGCTGCCGAATGTGGCCGGCGGCACCGCGCTGGCGCTGGCCGCCGACCCGGTGCGCAGGGGCGAACTGCTCTCGCTGGGCGAGGGCGCCGGTGAGGTGCTGGCCGCCGTCGACGTGGTGTTCCCGGTGCTGCACGGCCCCTACGGCGAGGACGGCACCATCCAGGGCCTGCTGGAACTGGCCGGCGTTCCTTATGTCGGGGCCGGGGTGCTGGCCAGCGCCACCGGTATGGACAAGGAATTCACCAAGAAACTGCTGGTCGCCGACGGTCTGCCGATCGGCGATCATGTGGTGCTGCGGGCCCAGCAGGACACCGTCGCACTCGACGACCGGGAACGCCTCGGCCTGCCGGTGTTCGTCAAACCCGCCCGCGGCGGCTCCTCGATCGGCGTCAGCCGGGTGACGGCCTGGGATCAGCTGGCCGCCGCGATCGCCGACGCCCGCCGGCACGACCCGAAGGTCATCGTCGAGGCGGCCATCATCGGCCGCGAACTCGAGTGCGGCGTGCTGGAGTTCCCGGACGGACGCGTGGAGGCCAGCGAGATCGGGGAGATCCGGGTGGCCGGGGTGCGCGACCGCGAGGACACCTTCTATGACTTCGCCACCAAATATCTCGATGACGCCGCCGAGCTCGATGTGCCGGCCAAGGTCGACGACGAGATCGCCGGCGAGCTCCGTGCGCTGGCCATCAAGGCGTTCCGCGCCATCGACTGCCAGGGCCTGGCCCGGGTCGACTTCTTCCTCACCGAGGACGGCCCGGTGATCAACGAGATCAACACGATGCCCGGCTTCACCACCATCTCCATGTACCCGCGGATGTGGGCGGCCAGTGGGGTGGACTACCCGACGCTGCTGGCGACGATGGTCGACACCGCGGTGGCCAGAGGTACCGGCCTGCGGTGATGCTCGGTCAGCGCGACGGCCCGGGATCCAGCGGCTGGGCCGGCATGGTCCGCGCGATCGCCTTGGAGATCAGCTGGATCGGCGTCGGACCGGACCCCGACGGCAGCGTGAGCGCCACATAGGTGCCCCGGTCCACGGCGAACCAGGTGCTGGTCCCGTAGGCGTTCACCTCGAACCACTGCACCTCGTCGACGACCTGCAGTGGGGTGCCCACCACGAAGTCGGCCGGGCGGTCCAGGCCGCAGCGCAGGATGACCGCGTCGGCATCGGGATCGGCCTGCCAGGCGGCGGCGCCGGCGGGTACCGGTTCGACGGCCTGCGCGCGCCGGTAATCACCCAGCTGTTCGGGCAGCGTTTCCAGCAGCGCCGCGCACTGCGGGCTGTCGGCCTGCGGGGCGGGAGCGGCGGCGATGGCCACCGGTGTGTCCGGCGGCGCGGCTTGGCGGGTCGCGGCGAAGGTGAGCACCACGATCACCGCGGCCACGGCTACTCCGACCGCCGCGATGATCAGCGACCGCGGCGGGCCGTCCTGCTCATCGGGCTGCGTCACATGGGTAACTCTAGGGATGCTGCGTCTCGGCGATCGGGCAGGTCAGGGTCCGGGTGATTCCGGCCACCTGCTGAACCTTGTCCACGACATCGCGCTGCAATCCGTCCAGCGTGTCGGCGCCGACCCGGGCCACCACGTCGTACGGTCCGGTCACATACTCCGCCGAGTGCACCCCGGGCAGTCCGGCCAGCTGTTTGGCGACGACCTCGGCGCGGCCCACCTCGGTCTGAATCAGCATGAATGCCTCTACCACTGGGTGTGCCCTCCGTTTCCGCTGCATAGACTCGTCGCCGCAGGGACCAAACGTACCGCAGGTCGCGGCAGTGTTCAGGCCGGGAACCCCTACCCAGGACGGTGAGATGAGCGACAGCGAGCCGACGTTGGCACAGGTCGGGGAGTTCGGCGTCATCGACCGGATCAACGCGGGGCGTCACCAGCCCGAGGCCGTGGTGCTGGGTCCCGGAGATGATGCCGCGGTGGTCACCGCGGCCGACGGGCGCACCGTGGTGTCGACGGACATGCTGGTGCAGGACAGGCATTTCCGGCTGGATTGGTCCACGCCGCACGACATCGGCCGCAAGGCCATCGCCCAGAACGCCGCCGATATCGAGGCGATGGGTGCGACGCCGACGGCGTTCGTGGTCGCCTTCGGTGCACCGCCGGACACCGCGGCGTCCGCGGCGCAGGCCTTGTCGGACGGTTTGTGGGATGAGGCGCAGCGCTGTGGCGCGGGGATCGCCGGCGGTGATCTGGTCAGCGCCCCGCAGTGGGTGGTGTCGGTGACGGTGCTCGGCGATCTCGGCGGCCGCGCTCCGGTGCGACGGGACACCGCGCGCCCCGGTGACATCGTCGCCGTCGCGGGTGACCTGGGCCGTTCGGGTGCCGGATATTCGTTGTGGCTCAACGGCATCGGCGAACCGGCCGCGCTGCGCGAACAGCATCTGGTGCCGAAACCGCCCTACGGTCAGGGCCGCGTTGCCGCCGCTGCCGGGGCCACCTCGATGACCGATGTGTCCGATGGGCTGCTGGCCGACCTGGGCCATATCGCCACCGCGTCCGGGGTCGTCATCGAGGTGTTCAGGGAAGCGCTGGGCAGCGATCACGATGCCTTGGCCGATGCCGCAGCGGCCACCGGATCCGACGCCTGGAACTGGGTGTTCGGCGGGGGAGAGGACCATGCGCTGGTGGCCACCTTTCCCGGTGCGGTGCCGGCCGGGTGGCGGGTCATCGGCCGGGTGCGCGACGGTGCGCCCGCAGTGCTCGTCGACGGACAGGCCTGGCAGGGAAACGCGGGCTGGCAGTCCTACTGAACCGGCGGCACGCTAGTTTTGGGCCTCGTGACACCACGCCCGCTGACAGATCTCGTCGAACCCGGTTGGGCGCGTGCGCTCGAGCCGGTGGCCCCGCAGGTGACCGAGTTGGGCGAGTTCCTGCGCGCCGAACTGGCCGCCGGACACCAGTACCTGCCGGCCGGAGAGAACGTCCTGCGGGCGTTCACGTTTCCGTTCGAGGCGGTCCGCGTACTGATCGTCGGCCAGGATCCGTACCCGACTCCGGGACATGCCGTGGGGCTGAGTTTCTCGGTGGCCCCGGACGTTCGCCCGGTGCCGCGCAGCCTGGTCAACATCTTCACCGAGTACGGTGCCGACCTCGGCTACCCGGTGCCCGCCAACGGCGATCTGAGTCCGTGGGCCGCGCAGGGTGTGATGCTGTTGAACAGGGTGCTCACCGTGCGGCCCGGTGCGCCGGCCTCACATCGCCGCAAGGGGTGGGAGGCCGTCACCGAATGCGCGATCCGGGCACTGGTCGCGCGCCCGCAGCCGCTGGTGGCAGTGCTCTGGGGACGCGACGCGCAGACGCTGAAACCGATGCTGATCGAGGGCGGCTGCGGTGTCATCGAATCGGTGCACCCGTCGCCGCTGTCCGCGTCGCGAGGATTCTTCGGATCGAAGCCGTTCAGCCGTACCAATGAACTGCTGACGAAGCTGGGCGCCGATCCGATCGACTGGCGACTGCCGTAGCAGTACCTAGAGTCACCAAAACGACGGCACCCGCGAGGGTGACCGTCGATGTGGTGCAGATTTCAGCTGTGGACCGCGCGAGGCGGAATCAGCCGCGTGCGACCTTGCCGGCCTTCAGGCAGGAGGTGCAGACGTTCAGACGCTGCTTGTTACCGCCGGGGCGGGTCACGGCGTTGACGGTCTGGATGTTCGGGTTCCAGCGACGGTTGGTCCGGCGATGGGAATGCGACACCGACTTGCCGAAGCCGGGGCCCTTAGCGCAGATGTCGCACACGGCAGCCATGTCTAGAACTCCTTGTAATCAGTACTGGGGGCCAGCGACCGCAAGCGGGTGACCCGACAACTGGACCAGGATACCGGCCCGGTGAACGGATCTCCAAAACGTCCCGCTGATCCGCTCGCCGCGTTCACCCGAGCTGTCCACAACCTGTGCGGCTGCGGCCCCGCTGTCGGCGGCGATGGCTATTCTGGCCCGCACGGCTGGTGCGACGCTCAGGAGGTGTAGATGTCGGCTGCGCGGCTCGACGCATCGGCGATGCGACGTTGGGCCCACACCGCCGTCGGGCACCTGATCACCCACACCGACGAGATCAACCGGCTCAACGTCTTCCCCGTCGCGGATTCCGACACCGGCACCAACATGCTGTTCACCATGCGATCGGCGGTGGCCGGCCTGGAGGGGCGCGAGGATCTCGACCTGGTGGCGGTCACCGGCTGCCTGGCCGACGGCGCCTTGCGCGGTGCCCGCGGCAACTCCGGGGTGATTCTGTCCCAGATTCTGCGCGGCCTCTCCGATGTCACCGCCGAACGGCACCTCTCCGAGATCGGCGGTGAGGCCTTCGCCGCCGCCCTGCGCCGCGCCGAGGGACTGGTGGTGGCCTCGATGGGTGAGGCGGTCCCCGGCACCATCGTCTCGGTACTCGGCTCGGCAGCCGACACCGCCGAAGAACGCGCCGCCGCGGGTGCCGATGTCAGCACCGTCGTCGAAACGGCCGCCACCGCGGCGGTCGCCGCCTTGGAGCGCACCACCGACCAACTCGACGTGCTGGCCGAGGCCGGGGTGGTCGACGCCGGCGGGCGAGGTCTGCTGGTGCTCCTCGACGCGCTGACCGCGACCCTCGTCGGAAACGCACCCCGGCGGCACGCTTACGAACCGGCCGCCGGCGCCCCCGAACCGGCCGTCGGCTCGGCCGCGCCCCCGCAGTTCGAGGTCATGTACCTGCTCGACGGCTGCCGGGCCGAGTCCGTGGAGGGGTTGCGCGCCACGCTGGCCGCGCTCGGCGACTCGGTGGCCATCACCGCCGGCCGCAGCGGAACCCAGTCGGTGCACGTGCACACCGACGATGCCGGCGCCGCGGTGGAGGCCGGCATCGCGGTAGGTAGTCCCAGCAGTATCCAGATCACGGTGCTCACCGGCGCCCGTCCGGTGCACACCGCCGGCCGCGACCGCGCGGTGCTCGCCGTGGTCGACGGCGACGGCGCGGCGACTCTGTTCGCCGGCGAAGGTGCCCGGGTGCTGCGCCCGCACGATGGCGTGCCGATCAGCGCGCAGCAGCTGCTGCGCGCGCTGGTCGACGCCGATGCCGCGCAGATCATGTTGCTGCCCAACGGTTTCATCGCCGCCGAGGAACTGGTGGCCGGCTGCACGGCCGCGACCGGGTGGGGTATCGATGTGGTGCCGGTGCCGACCGCCTCGATGGTGCAGGGGCTGGCGGCCCTGGCCGTACACGACGGGGCCCGCCAGGGTGTGGACGACGGATACACCATGGCGCGCGCCGCCGCCGGCGCGCGGCACGGTTCGGTGCGGGTGGCCACCGACGACGCGCTGACCTGGGCCGGRCACTGCAAACCCGGTGACGGACTGGGCATCTCAGGTGATGAAGTGCTGATCGTCGGGCGCGATGTGGCCTCGGCCGGGGCCGGTCTGATCGATCTGTTGCTCGCCGCCGGTGGCGAGCTGATCACCGTGCTGATCGGCAGCGGTGTCGACGAGGGAGTGGGGGAGCGGTTGCGCGATCACGTGCGCCAGCAGCATCTGGGTGCCGAACTGGTGAGTTACCGCACCGATCACGACGGTGACGCGCTGCTGATCGGGGTGGAGTGACCCGTGGTTGCGCTCAACGATCTGCTCTCACCCATCATCGGCGCCAAGGCCGCCGACAAGCTGGAGGAAGCCTTCGGCATCCGTACGGTCAACGACCTGCTGCGCCATTACCCGCGCAAGTACAGCGACGGGATGACCGTCCGCGAAGAGGGCGAGGAGATCGAACTCGAGGAGGGCACCCATGTGACCTTCGTCGACGTCATCACCGCCACCGATGTCCGGCAGATGAAACCCCAGCCGGGCAAGCGGCCACGCAAGATGCTCAAAGTCACCCTCGGTGAGCGCAACCCCGCGATCACCGCCACCTTCTTCAACGCCGATTACCTCGTCAACAGCCTCACCCGGGGCACCAGGGTGATGCTCTCCGGTGAGATCGGCTACTTCCGGCAGACGATGCAGCTGTCGCATCCGGCGTTCCTGATCATCGGCGCCCCGGGCGAACGGACCATCGGGACGCGGTCGTTCGCGAAGATCGCCGACGCGTCGGGGGAGTCCGGCTCGGACGTCCTGGCTGCCTTCGAGAGGGAGTTCTTCCCGATATATCCGGCGACCAAGAAGCTGCAGAGCTGGGACATCTACGCCTGCATCTGCCAGGTGCTGGCGGTGCTCGACCCGATCCCCGAGCTGCTGCCGGAACCCTTTCTGCGGCAATGGAATTTGACCTCCGAAGACACCGCCCTGCGCCGCGTGCACGTCTCGGAGAACGCCGTCGAGCGGGAGGCCGCGCAGGAACGACTGACCTACGACGAGGCGATCGGCCTGCAGTGGGCGCTGGTGTCGCGGCGCTACGGCGCGCTCGGTGAGACCGGGCCGGCGGCCCCGCTGCGCGGCGACKGGCTGGCGGCCGCCCTGATGAAGCAGTTGCCGTTCGAGTTGACCGGCGGTCAGCGTGAGGTGCTCGACGTCATCTCCGGTGAGCTCGCCAAGACCCGGCCGATGAACCGGATGCTGCAGGGTGAGGTGGGCTCCGGCAAGACCATCGTGTCGGTACTGGCGATGCTGCAGATGGTCGACGCCGGCATGCAGTGCGCGCTGCTGGCGCCCACCGAGGTGCTCGCCGCGCAGCACTACCGTTCCATCCGCCAGGTACTCGGGCCACTGGCGATGGCCGGTGAACTCGGGGCCGCCGACGGGGCCACCGCCATCACCCTGCTCACCGGTTCGATGTCACCACAGCAGAAGCGCCAGGCCCGTGATGAGATCTATTCCGGCACAGCAGGAATCGTGGTGGGAACGCACGCCATCATCCAGGAGTCGGTGGAGTTCGGCCGGCTCGGCATGGTGGTGGTGGACGAACAGCACCGGTTCGGCGTCGAGCAACGGGACCGGTTGCGCGCCAAGGCCACCGGGGGGATCACCCCGCACCTGCTGGTGATGACGGCGACGCCTATCCCGCGCACCATCGCCCTGACCGTGTTCGGCGATCTGGAGACCTCCACGCTGCGCGAGCTGCCCCGTGGACGCCAGCCCATCACCAGCAATGTGGTGTTCACCAAGGACAAGCCGTCCTGGCTGGACCGGGCGTGGGCGCGCATCATCGAGGAGGTGGCCGCCGGGCGGCAGGCCTACGTGGTGGCCTCGCGTATCGATGAGGAGCCCGACAAGAAGAACGCCTACGAGCACGGCCCGCCGCCGGTCACCGTGCTGCAGGTGCTGGAACGGCTGAGCACCGGGCCGTTGGCCGGGTTGCGGCTCGGGCTGATGCACGGGCGGCTGGCGCCAGAGGAGAAGGACGCGGTGATGTCGGCATTCCGGGCCGGCGAGATCGACGTGCTGATCTGTACCACCGTCATCGAGGTCGGCGTCGACGTGCCCAACGCCACCATGATGGTGGTGATGGATGCCGACCGGTTCGGCATCAGCCAGTTGCACCAGCTGCGGGGGCGTATCGGCCGCGGGCAGCATCCGAGCCTGTGCCTGCTGGTGACACGGATGCCGGAGAGTTCCAAGGCCGGTGAACGGTTGCGCGCGGTGGCGGGCACCCTGGACGGTTTCGCGTTGGCCGACCTCGACCTCCAGGAGCGTCAGGAGGGAGATGTGCTGGGCTACAACCAGTCCGGACGTCTCACCACGCTGCGCTTCCTGTCATTGGCAGATCATCTGGGCATCATTCAGGACGCCCGCAGTTTCTGCGAGTCCGCGTATCTGGACAATCAGTACCAACCCGGGCTGGACGTGCTGGCCGCGCCGTTCGCCGACTCGGATCGGGTTCAGTACCTGGACAAGTCGTGAAGCGGATCGGTCTGCTCGGGGCCGGCGTCGCGCTGGCGGTGCTGGTGGCCGTGCAGGTCAGCACCGAACCCGGTGCGGGTTCGGCGCGATATGTGGCCGAGGCCGATATCCCGACCGTCGCGCCCGGCGTCGACGTGCTGGCCGGGGTGATCGAGATCCCGGTCCGGACGCCCGGTTACGACTACCGCCGTGACGCGTTCGGGGAGTCCTGGGACGATGACAACGATGCCCCCGGCGGGCGCAACGGCTGCGACACCAGAAACGACATCCTGGACCGCGATCTCGTCGAGAAGTCGTACGTATCGATCAAGCGGTGCCCGACCGCGGTTGCCACCGGCACGCTGATCGATCCGTACACCAACGCCACCATCGCCTTCGTGCGCGGCAACCAGATCGGGGCGTCGGTGCAGATCGACCACATCGTTCCGCTCTCGCTGGCCTGGGATCTCGGCGCCCGCACCTGGACCGACGAAATGCGGCTGCGGTTCGCCAACGACCCGGCCAATCTGCTCGCCGTCGACGGGCCGACGAATCAGAACAAGGGTGACAACGAGCCGGCGGTGTGGATGCCGCCCAACCGGGCGTTCTGGTGCCAGTACGCGGTGCAGTTCGCCGCGGTGCTGCGCGGGTACGGGCTGCCGGTGGATGCGCCCTCGGCACGGGTGCTGCGGGAGGCGGCCGGGACGTGCCCGACGGGCTGAGGCGCGATCTACGTAGCAGAGGCGTAGATTGGCCGTTCGGGAACGGAGGTGCGCATGCAGCAGCGCGGGTTCGGTGACCTCGAGGCGACCGTGATGGACCGGGTGTGGGGCCGCGAGGACGGCGTCACCGTGCGTGAGGTCTTCGAGGAACTCACCGACGCGCGCCAGATCGCCTACACCACGGTGCTGTCCACCCTGGACAATCTGCATCGCAAGGGCTGGGTGCGGCGTGTACGCGAAGGCAAGGCCTACCGGTACTGGGCGACGATGACCCGTGAGGAGCGCTCGGCCAACCTGATGCGCGCCGCGTTCGAGTCAGGCGGCAAGCCCGAGGCGGTGCTGGCGTTCTTCGTCGAACAGATGTCGGCCGACGAATCCGCGCAACTGAAGGCGGCGCTGCGGTCGTCMGGTACCCAGAAGCGCCGCCGATGACCGCCGCGGTCTACCTGCTGGCCTACGGGGCGCTGGTGACCTGGCTGGCGCCGCCACTGTTGGCCAGGCTCACCCGCCGCGGGCTGAACCCGCAACTGGGAGTGGCGGCCTGGCTGACGGCCATCGTCGGTGTACTGGCGGCATGGGCGGTGGCGATATCGCTCATCGTGGTCAACGGGTTACGCGGACTACCGGATTCACCGGTGCTGGTCGTCTGCCTGGAACTGCTCGGGATCCCCGAACAGGTCGCCACCCCGGGGTTGCCGGGCCTGTTGCTGGTGATCGCCGCCGGTGTGGTCCTGACCGCTGCGGTGAGCATGAAGGTGGGACGCGCGGTGCGGGGGTCCCGCGATCGCAGCCATGATCACGCGCACGCCGCCCGGTTGGTAGGTCTGCCCACCGATCGGCCGGATGTCTTTCTGCTCGACGCCGAACGGCCCGCCGCATATTGCGTGCTCGGGCGCCCGAACGCGATCGTGGTGACCACCGCAGCCGTGCAGCGCCTTACCCCATCGCAGCTGAATGCGGTGCTGGCCCACGAAGACGCGCACATCGCAGGCCGTCACCACCAGGTACTGATGTTCTTGCGGGCCTTGGCCGCAACACTGCCGCGTCTGCCGCTCTTCCCGCGCGGTGCCGCGGCGGTGGGTGACCTGCTGGAAATGTGCGCCGATGACGCCGCCGCTCGACGGCACGGCAGCCGGGCGTTGGTCGCGGGAATGCTCGAACTGGCCGGACCGGTGCAGCCGGCAGGTCTGGCGGTCGGCGCAAGCGCAATCGCCGTGCGTGCCAATCGGCTACTCGTGCCGGCGGGCCGGGGGAGTCTGCAGCGTCACCGGTTGCTGGCGTGGGCGACCATCGCCGTGACGGCCGGCGCACCCGTCGTCATCAACCTGATCTGCCATCACTGATAACCAGGTGAGACGGCTGGTCAGGCGGCGGCGTTGCCCGCTTTCCACTGCTCCCACGGGATGTTCCAGTCGCCGAGACCGTCGGTGCCCGGCAGCGTCGGCCCGACGGTGTTCACCACCTCGACGATATCCCCGCGTTTGGTGTTGTCGTAGAACCACTTCGCGTTCTCGGTGCTGGCGTTGAGGCAGCCGTGGCTGACGTTGGCCCGGCCCTGACTGCCCACCGACCAGGGAGCGGCGTGCACGAAGATCCCGCTGTAGGACATCCGGGTGGCCCACTTGACCTCAGTGCGATACCCGTCGGGTGAGTTCACCGCCACGCCGTAGGTCGACGAATCCATCACCATGTCCGCCAGGCGTTCGGCCACGATGTAGGTGCCGTTGTCGGTGGGTGTCTTGTCCTTGCCCATCGAGATCGGCATCGTCTTGGCCACTTCGCCGTTGACGCGCACGGTCAGCGTCTTGGTGGCGTCATCGGCGGTGGCGATGACCTCGTCGCCGATGGTGAATCGGGTGGTGGCATCGTCCTGGCCGAACAGGCCATCGCCGAGATCCACGCCGTAGGTCTTCACCTGCACCTCGACGATGGTGCCGGGTTTCCAGTATTGCGCGGGCCGCCAGCGGACCTCGCGGCCGCTGAGCCAGTAGAACGCCCCCTCGACCTCCGGGGTGGTGGTCACGGTGATGGCGCGTTGCGCGGCCACCCGATTGGGGATGACCTCGTCGAAGGTCACCGAAATGGGCTGGCCCACACCGACCACCGCGCCGTCATCGGGCATGACGTAGGGCATCGCCAGATTCTGCGGGGAGTGTGTCTCGAAGGTCGCGCTGGTGTGGGTCACCCCGCCCAATCCGAAGGCGTCGGCGTCGAGCGTGTATTCCTTGTTGTAGCCCAGTGGTTCGGCGGAACGCCAGGAGACGCCGTCGGCGCTCAGTTCGCCGTCGACGACCCGGCCCTGGGCATTCACCAGTCTCACCTCGCCGAGCACGCCGGCCTCGACGCTGACGGTCACCGGTTCCTCCACCGACACGCCGATGTCGCCGTCGGTGACCGAGGCCTGCAATGTCGGTACCAACAAGTCCCCGTACGGCGTGCCCTTGTCCGTCACCGTCTGTGCTTGCGGCGGGGCCGGTGCCGAGGTGCAGGCACTCAACCCCAACACGACCGCCACGACGGTCAGCAGAGCCAGAACCGCGGTTGCCGATGTCGCCCGCCTCATCACAGTGTTCCTGCCGTCCGTCGAAGTGCCCTTGCGCTAACATCCTACGTAGTAACTACGTAGATGCACGTCAACGCGTGTGCGGGGCGACGCGAGCGGTGCATCGGGGAAGAGAAACCGTGTTGAAGACCCGCGCCGGCCGCGCCTGGGTGACCGCATTCGCCGTCCTGGTGATCCTTGCGGTGGGTGTCGTGCTACTGGCCACCCGCGGCGAGGACGATCGCGACGCGCAGGCATCCGACACCGGCGCGGTGCAGGTGGTGCGCGACAGCAGCCACCGCCTGAACGCTCCGCAGGACGCGACCGTGACATTCGTCGAATTCCTGGACTTCGAATGCGAGGGCTGCCGGGCCGCCTATCCGATCGTCGAACAGCTGCGCATCGACTACGGTGACCGCGTCGAGTTCGTGCTGCGGTACTTCCCCTTGTCGGGTCACTTCAACGGCGAACGCGCCGCGCGTGCCGTGGAAGCCGCGGCGCAGCAGGGCCAACTGGAAGCGATGTACCGAAAGATGTTCGACACCCAGGCCGAATGGGGTGAGCAGCGCGTCCCTGCCGATGRCGTCTACCGCGGTTTCGCCGGCGATCTCGGCCTGGACCTGGCGGCCTTCGACGCCGCCTACAACGACCCGGCCACCCTGGAACGCATCCGGGTCGACCAGCGTGACGGCGAAGCGCTCGGCGTGATGGGTACACCCACCTTCTTCGTCAATGGCGAGCAGATTCCCGTACAGAGATCAGAAGACCTGCGCAACGCCATCGACAGCGCGCTGGGGTGACGCCCGCACGTGCCCTGGTGGCGGTCTGGATGCTGTGCGCGGGCCTCATCGCCGCTCCGGTGGCCTCGGCGAACTGCGGTGCCTCGGACCCGCAATGTGTGCTGCAACAGCGCATCGCGACCGCCGAGAAGTACGTCGCGACCCGACCGGGAACGGTCGGGTTCGTGCTGCGTGACCGGGTCACCGGCGCGCGGTACCGCAACGCCGCGGCGGGGACACCGATCTGGACCGCGTCGACGATCAAACTGGCGATGGTGGCCGACCTGCTCACCCGCGAACAGGCCGGGACGTTGCGTCTCACCGCGGCAGACCGGGATCAGATGGCCGCAATGCTGCGCAGTTCCGACAACGAGGCCGCCGACTCACTGTGGTCGCGCCACGGCGGCACCGACAACGTGTTCAATACGAACTTCGCTCGGTTCGGGATGAAAAGCGTGCGGCCCCAATCCGGTTTCGGTGACGTCTATCCGTACTGGGGCTTTCAGAAGGGCACCGCCGACGATTTCGACGCCTTGATGAACTATGTGCTCACCGGTCTCACGCCGGCCAACGCGGCAGCGGTGGTCGCCGAGATGCAGCGGGTGGACAGCTCGCAGCAGTGGGGTGTCTGGGGTGCCGGTGCGGCGATGACGCCGGGCAACAAGAACGGCTGGTCGCAGGAGCAGGGTGGGTGGGTGGTCAATTCCGTCGGATTCGCCGGCCCGGGCCAGCGCTACACCCTGGCCATCATGAACGGTCTCGGTGGCGACGGCGGATACGACGACGGGGTGCAAACGACGACCGAGCTGTCCCGAATTGTGCTGGGACCGTAGGGTTCAGCCCGCCGGCTGCCAGCCGTTCATCGCGGTGTCCATCTGATCGTCGTCGAGAGCGTTCACCGGCAGCCGGGCCTGTCCGTCGCGGTGTCGCAGACCGTCGAGCAGCAACGCGACGTAGCGGCGCCAGAGTTCGGGCTCGACATGGCCGGCCCACTCACTCACGGTGCCGGCCAGCATGCTGAGGATCGGCATATCGGTGTGGTCGGCATCGGCACGCAGATAACCATCGGCGCGGGCGCGGTCGACGAGTTGCGAGATCGGGGGCACCAGCCGAAGCCGCGCGCAGTCGACCGGGTATCCGCCATAGGCGGTGCTGTAGACCATCTCGCGCAGACCGCGATCGGTTGCGGTCAGCTCACAGAGATGTTCGACGAACCACACGAAGCCGTCCCACGAGTTCTGGCGCTGCATGGCCGATTCGGCGAGCGCCACGATCTGCTCGATGGCGTTCTCGAAGATCGCGTCGAGCAGTTCCTGTTTCGTGGCGAAACGCCGATATACGGTTCCGACACCGACATTGGCATGATGGGCCACGTCGTTGAGGGTGGCTTCCAGGCCTCGCTGCGCGAACAGGTCCCGCGCGGCATCGAGGACGCGTTGCCGATTGCGTTCGGCGTCCTTGCGCAACGCGCGGCGGGGCTCGTCGGTGGTGGTCACGGCGGGAACACCTGTGTGATGCTGCCGGTGGCGGCGTGCGCGATGTGATCCCGCTGGGCGGCCACCGCGCCACCGAGCCAGCGCCGCAGGAATTTTCGTAGCTCGGCCGGTGACCGATGGGCGTCGTTGGGCGCGACGAAGAAGGACAGCATGATCCGCAGCGTGAACTCCACCAACTCCTGAAGGCTGGCTTCGTCATAGCCGTGGGCGGCCCAGTCCACGTCGAAACGGTCGACCATGCGCATGCCGATGGCGCGGGCCTCCTCGGAGGTCAGATCCTCGGTGTGGTTGTGCGGGTAGGACTCTGAGAGCAGGATGCCCAGGTGCGGGGTGCGGCTGACCTCGTCGAGGGTGAACAGGGTGCCTTGGGTGAGCGCGTCGGCCGGGTCGTGCAGACCGCGCACGCTGTCGGCGAGACGGTCCAGAAAGGCATCGACCGAACCCATGGCCACCGCGTGCATCAGGGCATCGGAGGTGGGGAAGTAGCGGTAGACGGTCTGGCGGATGATGCCCAGTGAGTTGGCGACCTCGGCGAGGGAGACGGCCGATCCGGTGGCGCTGATCAGATCGACGGCGGCCGTGATGATGCGCTGGGTGGCCTCTTCATCGGTCTGGGGTGGGTTGCCGCCCCACCCGCGCCTGCGTGCCATGACCAACTCCCTCTCGGCGGTACGCGACGGTAGCACGCACACGTCATCATACAGTTAGACGTAGGGGCGTATGATCGTGTGATAGTTTGCGGGCATGACCAACCTCCAAGTGCGCAAGATGCGGTTCGGCTTCGCCGACCACGACGTGCCGTTCCTCTGGAATGAGACCAACCCGGCGTTCTCCGCGATGGCCAATGCGGTGTCATTTCTGGCCATCGCGTTCGAGAAGATGATCGTCACCACGATGGCCGAGGCGAAGCCGCTGCTCACCGACCCGGCCATCGCCGAGGAGGCCGACGCCTTCACACGCCAGGAGGGCCAGCACTCGATGGCCCACCGCCAGCACGCCCGCGGCCTGATCAAGGCCTACCCGGCACTCAAGGAAACCCTCGATGAGGTGATCGCCGCCTTCGACGACCTCGTGGACACCAAGCCGCTGAAGTACCGGCTCGCGTACACCGCCGATCTCGAAGCCACGTTCACGCCCGTCTTCAAACTGATGCTCGATCACGACGACACACTGTTCGCTCCCGGCGATGACCGGGTGGCCTCACTGTTCCTCTGGCACTTCGTCGAAGAGGTCGAGCACCGTAGTTCCGCGCTGATCATCTACGACGGACTCGTCGACGACCCCTGGTACCGGATGCGGGTGGCGCCCTCGATCTTCAAGCACGTCCTCGACGTGGTCCGGTTGGCCTGCGACGGGTTCAACAAACACATTCCGCTGGAGGTGCGCAAGGTCGACGCGGTCTCCACCTTCGCCCTGGAGCGGCGCAAGAACCAGTTCCTCACCCGCATCGGGCGCCGCCCCGACTACGGGCCGCTGGCGAACGCGTTCGCCCACCTGCCCAAGCGCGAGATGGCCACCGCGATGGCAGGCATCGTGCGCAGCCAGATCCCCGGCCACAACCCGGAACACGAAAAGCTGCCCGCGCTGGCCGCGCAATGGTTCGATCGGTTCGACGCCGGATACGACGTCACCAAGTGGTACACGGCCGACAACAAGGAGGCAGCCGATGTCTGACCTGTGCGCACCGACGTTCGAGCAACTGGCCGAACGCCTGGGATTCTCCTGCGCGGAGGCCGGCGGCCTGGTGGAACTTCGCAGCCCGTTCGGTCTTGAGAACTGGACACTGCCGGTGCTGGAACTCACGGTGATCGCCGGCGCGATCCTTGCCCTGGTGTACGCGGTCACCCGACTCCGCCGACACGGAGACGCGACCAATATCGCGCTGTGGTTCGGCGCCATCGCCTATCTGCTGATCATCGAACCGCCGCTGTACTTCCCGGCGCAGTTCGGGATCGCCGAGTACGTCGACACGATGTTCGCGCACAACGTGTTCACCGTGGACTTCCTGTGGGGCCGGCTGCCGCTCTATATCGTCGCGATCTACCCGATGATGGCCACCATCGCTTTCGAGATCGTGAGAACCCTTGGGGTCTTTCGTCGTTACGGCACCCTGGTCGGCGCGGTGTGCGTCGGCTTCGTGCACCACGCCTTCTACGAGATATTCGATCACCTGGGCCCGCAACTGCGTTGGTGGGAGTGGACGCTGGATCACCCGATGAACCAGCCGTTCCTGGACTCGGTGCCGTTGCCCAGCGTCGTGGTGTTCGCCGCGCTCTGGCCGATGTCGCTGGCCTTCTGCGTGCAGTTCTTCGYCGGGCGCCACGCCGACCGGGGCCGGCGGTTCACCGGTCTACAGATCGTGTGGCGCACCGTCGTCATCGGCCTGCTGGCCTCGATCGGCACCGTGCTGCTGCCCGCACCCGCGACGGTCATCGGATCGTTCACCAACGTCACGGTGATGGGTGTGGTGTACGCGCTGGAACTCGTGGTGATCGCCGTCGTCGCGATCCCGGTGATGGTCAAACAGTGGCAGCGGCTGCGCAACACGCCGGCCGGTGCCACCGAGGCGCGGTATACGAACCCGCTGATGGTGCGGTTCGGCGTCGGCTACCTGGCGGTCATGGCAGTGCTCTGGGTGACCGCGCTGCCCGCGTACTTCGGGGCCGTCGACGGCGTCACCGACAACGGGGATCCGGTGGGCAGTCTCTGGTACACCGCACTGTGTTTCGTCATCGCCGGCCTGAGTACCTTTGCCGCGCTGACGGTCTCGGCGGCCCAGACCCAGAAGGTGCCCGCGCGCGTGTCGTGAGCTCGCGCCGAGACGTGGGCTACTCGCCGGTGTAGGTGGTGGGATCCGGGCGGAACCGGGTGCCGTCGTCCAGACCGGTCAGCGCCGCAAGGTGCTCCTCGGCCAGCTCGAAGTCGAACACGTCGAAGTTCTGCGCGATGCGTTCGGCCGAGGTCGAACGGAAAACGACCGCATTGCTCAACTGCAGGTTCCAGCGGATCAGCACCTGGGCGGGCGTCTTGCCGTACTCACCGGCGACCGAGGTGACCGTCGGGTTCTCCAGCAGCTTGCCCACGCCCAGCGGGCTGTAGGCCTGCGTGACGATGCCGTGCTCGGCATGCGCCGCGCGCAGCTCGGTCTGGACCAGTTGCGGGTGCAGTTCCACCTGGTTGACGGTCGGCACCACATAGGTCAGATCGATGATCRTCGACAGATGCTCCGGGGTGAAGTTGGCGACACCGATCGACTTGGCGAGCCCGTCGCTCTGGACGCGCATGAGTCCACCCCAGGTGTCCACGTACTTTCCGCCCTCACCGCCGGGCCAGTGGATGAGGTAGAGGTCGACGTACTCCTGACCCAGGCGCTCCACGCTGGCCCTCGCGGCGTCCTGGGAGGCCTGGAATCCCAGGTCCGCGATGTCCAGTTTGGTGGTGAGGAAGATCTCGGCGCGCGGCACGCCGGAGGCCGCGATGGCCCGGCCGACGCCCTCTTCGTTGCCGTAGGCGGCTGCGGTATCGATAAGGCGGACACCGATTTCCAGTGCGGCCGCGACCGCCTGCTCGGCCTCGGTGTCGGAGAGACCGCCCACTCCGATGCCGAGGGCCGGGATGGTGTTCTCATCGCTCAAACCGATGTTTGGCGCCGCAGCTGCCGATGTCATGTCTACCTAGCCTGTCCAGTTGAAAGTCCGCGGATCCGGTCCCAGTCGGGTGCCGTCGTCGAGTGTCGCGATGGACTCGATGTCCTGCGCGGTCAGCTCGAAATCGAACACGTCGAAGTTACTCGCTATCCGGTCGGGGTTCACCGACTTCGGGATGACGATATTACCCAGCTGCAGATGCCATCTGATCAGCACCTGGGCTGGGGTTTTCCCGTGCGCTTCGGCCACGCCGACCACGGTGGGGTCACTCAGCAACGCACCTTGCCCGAGCGGGCTCCACGCCTCGGTGGCGATACCGAGCTCGGCGTGCACTTCCCGCAACTCCTGCTGGGGGAATCTGGGGTGCAGTTCCACCTGGTTCACCGCGGGCACGATGCCGGTACCGTCCACCAGGGTCCGCAGATGCTCGGGTGCGAAATTGCTCACGCCGATGGAGCGAACCCGGCCCTCGTCACGCAGTGCGGCCAACGCCTTGAACGTCTCGACGAACTGATTGACCTCGGGCATCGGCCAGTGAATCAGATACAGATCCACGTAGTCGACGTCGAGGCGCTTGGCGCTCGCGTCGAAGGCCTTGAGCGCCTTGTCATATCCGTGCTCGGCGTTCCACAGTTTGGTGACGAGGAACACATCTTCGCGCGTCACGCCCTTGTCGGCGGCGGCCTTTAGCGCCTGGCCCACCTCGGGTTCGTTCTTGTAGGCGGCCGCGGTGTCGACGTGCCGGTAACCCGTTGTCAGGGCGGCCTCGACCGCCTGCCGGGTCTCCTCGGCCGGGGTCTGCCAAACTCCCAACCCGACCGTGGGGATGGAATTACCGTCGTTCAGCAACAGCGTGGGATGCGAAAGGCCAGTCATGTCACAGAGTCTGCCAGCACGGCAGAACCCGAGCCCGTTCCGGTTGAAGTTCGCCGAGGTCGCCAGCCGGCTGTCGTTGCCGGTCATGGCGCGAACTCCGGACCCCGTCAAACGGGTCCTGCTGGGCCGACGTTCGATCACCATCGAGGGCAACACGTTGGACACCACCCTGCAGTTGATGCTCAACGCGCAGCAGCTCTCCGGGGTCGGCGGCCTCGTTGCCAGCGACGATGTCGTCGTCGCCAGAAATCAGCTCGACAGCGTCGCCTCCGCGCTGAGCACCCCGGTTGTCGTCCCGGCGCGGGATTTCACCATCCCGGGCCCGGCCGGTGAGCTGACCGTTCGGCACTACGCCGCCGAGCCCGGAGCGCCGCTGCTGGTTTTCCTTCACGGTGGCGGATTTGTGGTCGGCAGCCTGGGCACCCACGACGGTTTGTGCCGGCGCCTCTGCCATGACGCCGGGGTGCACGTCCTGTCGGTCGATTACCGGTTGGCCCCCGAGCACAAGGCGCCCGCCGCCGGCGAGGACTGCATCGCGGCCTACCGCTGGGCGGTGGAGCACGCCGACGAGCTCGGCGCCGATGTTCGACGGGTGGCGGTCGGCGGGGACAGCGCGGGCGGGAACCTGGCCGCGGTGGTCACCCAGGCCGCCCGTGACACCGGGGTGGCGCTGCCGGTTCTGCAGGTGCTCATCTACCCGATGGTCGACCCGGGAGGCGAGACCGTGTCCCGGACGCTGTTCGCCGACGGCTATTTCCTGACCAAGGCAGATATCGACTGGTTCAACACGCACTACATCGACGGCTCCGGTCTCTCGCCGACCGATATCCGGGTGGCCCCGTTGCGGGCCACCGATCTGTCAGGGCTGTCGCCGGCGTTGGTGCTGACCGCGGGGTTCGATCCGTTGCGCGACGAGGGTGCCGCCTACGCCGCGGCGCTCGCGGCTGCGGGTGTACCGGTGGACCTGCGTGAGTACGGATCGCTGACGCACGGCTTCGCCAACTTCTTCCCCCTCGGCGGCGGCAGTGAGGTGGCGCTCACCGACCTGACCTCGGCACTGCGGGCACATCTGAGCCGGTAGGCTGCATCCCGTGGCGAACAAACCGAAGAAGCAGGCCAGCTACGACTTGAAGGCCGCCGACCGCAAGCGCAACCTTTTCGTCCAGATCGGGCTCACCTCGGTCGTGGTGCTCTTCGCAGTCGCGTTGGTGCTCTGGATCGTGCTGTCGGGCGAGACCAAGCCCGAATCCGGCGAGGCCCGCTCGGTCCGCATCGAGTCGAGCAATGTGGTCAAGAAGGACGACGGGATCGAGCCCAAGCTCGTGCTGTCGGTCTACGAGGATCCGCTGTGCCCGCACTGCGGCGCCTTCGAGAAGGCCTTCGGGCCCACCATCAACAAGCTCATCGACGGCGGCGCGATCGCGGTCGACTACTACATGGTCGGCATCCTGAACAGCGCCGGCAACCAGAACTACTCGTCGCGGGCCAGCGGCGCCGCCTACTGCGTCGCCGATGAGTCGACCGAGGCGTTCCGCCGATTCCACGGCGCCCTCTACGCCCAGCAGCCCAGCGAGACCGGCGGCGCCTACCCGACCGACGCGCAACTCATCGAGACCGCGCGCCAGGCCGGCGCCGCGGGCAAGGTGCCCGAGTGCATCGACAAGGGCCGCTACGTCGACATGGCTTCCGGCATGGCCGCCGCCACGGAGATCAATGCCACCCCGACCGTCCGCGTGAACGGCGAGGACTACCAGTACAGCACCCCCGAGGCCCTGGTCGCGAAGGTCAAGGAGATCGTCGGCAACGTGCCGGGGATGCCGTGACGGTAGAAGCGCCTCTCGAGTCGGCCGAGGTTCCGGCCGAGCAGAGCGGGGTGCGCAGGTCCAGCGCGATCGGTGTGCTCATCGCCGGCGTGCTGGGGCTCGCCGCGGCCGCGACGCTGACCGTCGAGAAGATCGAGATCCTGATCGATCCCAGCTACATCCCGTCGTGCAGCCTGAACCCGGTGTTGTCCTGCGGGTCGGTGATGACGACACCGCAGGCCTCGGTCTTCGGGTTCCCCAATTCGCTGATCGGCATCGTCGCCTTCACCGTCGTGCTGGTGACCGGCGTGCTCGCCGTCGCGCGGATCGATCTGCCGCGCTGGTACTGGGCGGGTCTGGCCATCGGCACCGGCCTGGGCGTGGTTTTCGTGCACTGGCTGATCTTCCAGAGCCTTTATCGGATCGGGGCGCTGTGCCCCTACTGCATGGTGGTCTGGGCGGTGACCGTCCCGCTGCTGGTGATCGTCACGTCGATCGCCCTGCGTGCCGACACCGGCACCGGGGTGCTGGGCGCGGTCTACCAATGGCGCTGGTCGCTGGTGGCGCTGTGGTTCACCGCGGTGCTGCTGATGATCCTGGTTCGTTTCTGGAATTACTGGTCGACCCTGGTGTGATTTCTGGCGGCGACGCCGGTGTTACATCCAGGTAACAACAGCGAAGTTAGGGTAGCGCCGTGATTACCAAACTCCTGGTGGCCAACCGCGGTGAGATCGCCATTCGCGCGTTCCGTGCGGCGACCGAGATGAATATCTCGACGGTCGCGGTGTATCCGTTCGAGGACCGCAACTCGTTGCACCGGCTCAAGGCCGACGAGTCCTATCAGATCGGTGACGAGGGTCATCCGGTGCGGGCGTACCTGTCGGTCGACGAGATCATCCGGGTGGCCAAGCATGCCGGCGCGGACGCGGTCTACCCGGGCTATGGCTTTTTGTCGGAGAACCCGGAGTTGGCCTCGGCGTGCGCGGCCGAGGGCATCACGTTTGTGGGCCCGGGCTCGGATGTGTTGGAGCTGACCGGCAACAAGGCACGCGCGATCGCGGCGGCGCGGGAGGCCGGGTTGCCGGTGTTGGCGTCCTCGGAGCCTTCGGCGTCGGTGGATGAGTTGGTGTCGGTGGCGGAGTCGATGACGTTCCCGCTGTTCGTGAAGGCGGTCTCCGGTGGTGGCGGGCGCGGGATGCGCCGGGTCGCGGAGGCATCGGATCTGGCCGAGGCGATCGAGGCTGCCAGCCGTGAGGCGGAATCGGCGTTCGGTGATCCGATGGTGTATCTGGAGCAGGCAGTCATCAATCCGCGCCATATCGAGGTGCAGATCCTGGCCGATGGTGCGGGCAAGGTGATCCATCTGTTCGAGCGCGACTGCAGTCTGCAGCGCCGCCATCAGAAGGTCATCGAGCTCGCGCCGGCACCGAATCTGGACCCGGCGGTGCGGGAGAAGATCTGCGCCGATGCGGTGGCGCTGGCGCGGCACATCAACTATTTCTGCGCGGGCACCATCGAGTTCCTGCTCGATGAGCGTGGCCATCATGTGTTCATCGAGTGCAACCCGCGCATTCAGGTGGAGCACACGGTGACCGAGGAGATCACCGATGTGGATCTGGTGGCCTCGCAGTTGCGGATCGCGGCGGGGGAGACGCTGGATGATCTGGGGTTGAGCCAGGATTCGATTCAGATCCGTGGCGCGGCGATGCAGTGCCGCATCACCACCGAGGATCCGGCGAATGGTTTCCGCCCCGATACTGGGCGGATCACCGGGTACCGGTCCCCGGGTGGTGCGGGTATCCGCCTGGACGGTGGTACCCACACGGGTGCGGAGATCAGCGCGCACTTCGATTCGATGCTGGTGAAGTTGACGTGTCGTGGTAGGGATTTCGCGATGGCCGCGACGCGTGCGCGGCGTGGGTTGGCGGAGTTCCGGGTTCGTGGTGTGTCCACGAACATCCCGTTCCTGCTCGCGGTGCTCGATGATCCGGATTTCCGGGCGGGCCGGGTGACGACCTCGTTCATCGATGAACGCCCGCAGTTGCTGACCGCACACATCCCGGCCGACCGGGGCAGTAAAATGCTCAACTATCTGGCGGATGTGACGGTGAACTCGCCTCACCGGGACCGGATCAGGGTGTATCCGCAGGACAAGCTGCCCACGTGTGATCTTTCGGTGGAGCCGCCGGCGGGCTCGAAGAACAAGCTGGTCGAACTCGGCCCCGAGGGTTTTGCCAAGTGGCTCAAGGATTCTCCGGCTCTCGGTGTCACCGACACCACGTTCCGTGATGCGCACCAGTCGCTGTTGGCGACCCGGGTGCGCTCGTCGGGTCTGCTGGCGGTGGCGCCCTATATTGCGCGGTTGACGCCGCAGTTGTTGTCGGTGGAGTGCTGGGGCGGGGCGACTTATGATGTGGCGCTGCGCTTTTTGAAGGAAGACCCGTGGGAGCGGCTGGCGGCGCTGCGGGAGGCGATGCCCAACATCTGTCTGCAGATGCTGCTGCGCGGCCGCAACACCGTCGGGTATACCCCGTACCCGGAGCTGGTCACCCAGGCCTTCGTCGATGAGGCCACGGCGACCGGGATCGATATCTTCCGGATCTTCGATGCGCTCAACAACGTGGACTCGATGCGCCCGGCCATCGACGCGGTGCGCGAAACCGGCACTGCGGTCGCCGAAGTCGCAATGTCCTACACCGGGGACCTCTCCGACCCGGCCGAGGATCTCTACACCCTGGACTACTACCTGCGCCTGGCCGATCAGATCGTGGATGCCGGGGCGCATGTGCTGGCCATCAAGGACATGGCCGGGCTGCTACGCCCCCAAGCGGCCACCAAACTCGTCTCGGCGCTGCGGGAGCGGTTCGATCTGCCGATTCACGTGCACACCCATGACACCCCGGGCGGGCAGCTGGCCACCTATCTGGCGGCCTGGACCGCCGGCGCGTCGGCGGTGGACGGGGCATCGTCGCCGTTGGCGGGCACCACGAGTCAGCCCGCCCTCTCGGCGATCGTGGCCGCGACCGCGCACACCGAATACGACACCGGCCTGGACCTGGCCGCGGTGTGTGACCTGGAACCGTATTGGGAGGCGCTGCGCAAGGTCTACGAGCCGTTCGAGGCCGGGCTGCCGGCCCCGACCGGTCGGGTCTACACCCACGAGATCCCGGGCGGGCAACTCTCCAATCTGCGGACCCAGGCCGTCGCGCTGGGGCTCGGGGACCGGTTCGAGGATGTCGAGAACGCCTACGCCGGTGCCGACCGGGTGCTCGGTCGCCTGATCAAGGTGACCCCGTCGTCCAAGGTGGTCGGCGATCTCGCGCTGGCCCTGGTGGGGGCGGGCGCGGATGCCGCGGAGTTCGCCGCCGATCCCGACAAATACGACATCCCCGACAGCGTGATCGGTTTCCTGCGGGGTGAACTCGGCGATCCAGCAGGTGGCTGGCCGGAGCCGTTGCGCACCAAGGCGTTGCAGGGTCGCGCCGAAGCCAAGCCGATCGTTGCTCTCGACGCAGCCGACGAGAAGCTGCTGGGTGAGCCCGGACGGACTCGGCAGATGACCTTGAACCGGCTGCTGTTCCCAGGTCCCTCCAGGGAATTCGAGGAGCATCGTGTTCTGTACGGTGACACCTCGCGATTGTCGGCCAATCAATTCTTCTACGGCCTGCGCCACGGTGATGAACACCGCATACAGCTGGACAAGGGTGTCGAGCTGATCGTCGGGCTGGAAGCCATTTCCGAACCTGACGAACGCGGCATGCGCACCGTCATGTGCATCCTCAACGGGCAGCTGCGCCCGGTGCTGGTGCGTGACCGCAGCATCGCCAGTGAGGTCGCCGCGGCCGAGAAGGCCGACAGGTCGAACCCCGACCACGTCGCCGCACCGTTCGCCGGAGTGGTCACCATCGGCGTGGCGACCGGGGAGAAGGTCGATGCCGGGCAGACCATCGCCACCATCGAGGCCATGAAGATGGAAGCCGCCATCACCGCACCCAAGGCCGGCACCATCGAACGCATCGCCGTCACCGGCACCGCCCAGGTCGAGGGCGGAGACCTCCTGGCGGTCGTCACCTGACCCGGATCGTCGCCGGACAGTTCAAGGGACGCCGAATCTCGGTGCCCGCCAGTGGAACTCGTCCGACCACCGACAGGGTGCGGGAGTCGTTGTTCAACGTGCTGCAGGCGCGGATGGATCTCGACGGGATCGCGGTGCTCGATCTGTACGCCGGCTCCGGCGCGCTGGGACTGGAGGCGTTGTCCCGCGGCGCATCCTCGGCGCTGCTGGTCGAGTCCGATCGTCGCGCCGCGGCGGTGATCGAGTCCAATATCGCCGAGCTCGGGGCCAGGGGAGCGGTGCTGCGCCGCAGCCCGGTCGACAAGGTCGTCCAATCCACCGGCAGGCCGGTCGATCTGGTGTTCGCCGACCCACCGTACGAGGTGGATGCCCGCGCCATCGAGCGTGTCCTGGTCGCGCTGCTCGCGAACGGCTGGGTGCGCCCGGGTGCACTCGCGGTGATCGAGCGCGCGGCGGGAGGGCCCGCGATCGTGTGGCCGGACGGCTGGGAGGCCGAGGAGGAACGCCGCTACGGCGACACCCGACTGGAGTTCGGCGTCATCGCGTAGCGTCTTGCACCATGAGTGGCGCTGTATGTCCCGGATCATTCGACCCCGTCACCCTCGGTCATCTCGATGTCTTCGAGCGGGCGGCCGCCCAGTTCGACGAGGTCGTGGTGGCCGTGCTGGTGAACCCGAACAAGAAGGGGATGTTCAGCGCCGAGGAGCGCATCGAACTGATCCGCGAGTCGACGACGCATCTCTCGAATCTGCGCGTCGAGTCCGGCTCCGGTCTGGTGGTCGACTTCGTCAAGCAACGGGGTCTGACCGCCATCGTCAAGGGCCTGCGCACCGGCACCGATTTCGAGTACGAGTTACAGATGGCGCAGATGAACAAGCACGTCGCCGGCGTCGACACCTTCTTCGTGGCCACCACGCCGCAGTACTCGTTCGTGTCGTCCTCACTGGCCAAGGAGGTCGCCCAGCTCGGCGGCGATGTCGCCGATCTGCTGCCCGAGCCGGTGAACGCGCGGTTGCGCGAGAAGCTCAAGGGCTGATCGTTCGATTGATTGGCGGTATCCGAGGGCGACACACCGGCCGGTAAAGCCGAGTCACAGGCGTAACACCAGGCACACTGGTCACTAACAACTACGCCTGGAGGGTGTTGCCGTGTATCGAGTGTTTGAGGCGCTTGACGAACTCAGCGCAATCGTCGAAGAAGCCCGTGGCGTGCCGATGACGGCCGGGTGCATGGTGCCGCGCGGCGACGTCCTGGAGCTGCTCGACGACATCAAGGACGCCATCCCCGGTGAACTCGACGACGCCCAGGATGTACTGGACGCCCGGGACGCGATGCTCAACGAGGCCAAGGACCACTCCCAGTCCATGGTGGCCACGGCGTCCGCCGAGGCCGACTCGATGGTCAACCACGCCCGCGGTGAGGCAGATCGCCTCCTCGCCGACGCCAAGTCCCAGGCCGACCGGATGGTCGCCGAGGCACGTGCGCACAGCGAGCGGATGGTCGGCGAGGCCCGCGAGGAAGCCGGCCGTATCGCCTCGACCGCCAAGCGTGAGTACGAGGCCGCCACCGGTCGCGCCAAGGCCGAGGCCGACCGTCTCATCGAGAACGGCAACATCTCCTACGAGAAGGCCGTCCAGGAAGGCATCAAGGAGCAGCAGCGCCTGGTGTCGCAGACCGAGATCGTGCAGACCGCGACCAGCGAGGCCACCCGCCTGGTCGACACCGCGCACGCCGAGGCCGACCGGTTGCGCGGCGAATGCGATATCTACGTCGATAGCAAGCTGGCCGAGTTCGAGGACTACCTCAACGGCACCCTGCGCTCGGTGAGCCGGGGCCGTCACCAGCTGCGCACCGCCGCGGGCACGCACGACTACGCCACCCGGTAACCAACCCGAACGACGACAACATGGTCGCCACCCTGACCCGGGGTGGCGACCATGTGTCGTTGGCGCTAAAGCTGGCCGTGCCGCGGCGGTTTGGTGCCCGACAGGGTGTAGCGGCCGATGTGCTGCAGCTTCCAGCGGGTCGCGTCGTGCAACGTGTGGGTGCGGGCATCACGCCAGTACCGCGACAGGTTCGCCGTCCCGGAAGCGCTGCGGGTGCCGCCCAGTTCGAACAGCGTGCTCGACGCCTCCAACGACGCCCGGGTGGCGGCCACCTTGGCCACCGCAACGGCCACCGAAGCCACTGCGGCACTGTCGGAATCGAGATCGGCGGCCGCGGCGTCGACGGCGCGACCTGCCTCGGCCAGCAGCGCCTGTGCGCCTCGCACCGTGACGGTCAATTCGCCGGCCAGATGGACCACCGTCGGATCATCGGCGGCGGTATCCACCCCGGCCTCGAAATGTGGGCGGGCCTTCGCAGACTGCCGGACCCCTTCGGCCAGTGCTGCGGTGGCGATCCCGACATCGAGTGCGGCGTGGAACAATTGGGCGCGCGCCCCGTACACACTGGGCGCCTTGAAGATCGGGGTGAATGCCACCACCTGCTCGGCCGGCACCCGCACGGCGTCGAGGGTGACGGTGCCCGAGGCGGTGGTGCGCTGACCCATCCCGTCCCAGTCGTCGACCACCTGCAGGCCCTCGGTGTCGACGGGCACGAAGGCCAGCGCCTTCGGTGTGGACGATGTCGGGGTGTCCCCGGGGTGCTCCGGCAGCGAGGCCCGCACGATCACCCAGTCGGCGAACAGCGCACCGGTGGAGTAGAACTTGCGGCCCTCCAGCACATAGTCGTCATTGTCGCGGACCAGTGTGGTGGCGTCCACATCGATGGGGTGCGGGCCGCGCTCGGATTGCGCGTTGGCGAAAAGCGCGCCATCCAAGACCTTCTCGAAGAAGAACGCCTGCTGTGCATCGGTGCCCTGCAGCCGCACGGCCTCCAGGAACGTGTAGTGCGAATGAGGGATCTGAGCCAGCGAGGGATCACCGTGGGCGAACAACCGGAACACCTCGGCGATCACTGTCGCGGGTGCGGCGATCCCGCCGTGCTCGACCGGCACCGACAGCGCGAGCAGGCCGGAGTCCTTGAGCGCCTGTACCTGATCGTGCGGCAGCGCCCGGTCGGCATCGCGGGCACCGGCGTCGGCGGCGAACGCCGCGGACAACTCGGCCGCGACGGCCAGAGCCTGATCGACGTCGGCGATCCTGGTGGCCTTACCCGACGTGCCGGTGGTCACGGAATGCAGGCGCGGAACGCGCGGAGGGGACACTTCGCAGAGCGTGCCCGCCGGCAGCGGACCGGTCACCCGTTGGACTCAGCGAGATTCTGAGTGCTCAGCGCTGCAGGAACCGGGCCAGGCTGTCGTCGAGTTCCTCCCACCAGGTGGAACTGGGAACGGGCCCGACCGTGCCGGTGCACGGGGAGGAGAACGATTTGTCCCGGTACCCGGTGATGCTCTCGTCCTTGTCGTGTTCCCAGGTGACGAAATGTCGGCGCACCAGTTCCAGATCGAACGTCTGGTAATCGGTCAGCGCCATCAGATCCCGGACGTAAGCGGTCTGGAAGTCGATCTGTTCCATCACGCTGTCCACCGCGGCGTACATGGCCAGCCAGGCGTCGACATCGTCGGCCATCGCCTCCGCGGTGGGCAGCGGCAACCGGCCCAGCACCACATCGCGGGCCACGAACGCCTGCGCGTCGAACATGTTGAAGGTGTAGTACTGGTCCTGCATGCCCAGGTAGAGCAGCTTCGGGTTGGCAGTCCACACCACACCCTTGTACAACCCGGCGGGATAGAGGTTGTTCGCGGTCGTCAGCCTCAGCTCGGGGTCGATGAACGGGAAGTGGTGCTGGTATCCGGTGCACAGGATGATGGCGTCGACGTCGCGGCTGGTGCCGTCGGCGAAATGCGCGTTGCGACCGTCGAGGTGTTGTAGCGCAGGGACTTCGGTGATGCCATCGGGCCAGCCGAATCCCATCGGGGCATTGCGGTAGGCGACGGTGATGGATGCGGCCCCGTACTTGAGGGACTGCAGCGCGATGTCCTCGGCCGAATAGCTGCTGCCCAGGATCAGCAGGTTCTTCCCGGCGAACTCGACGGCATCCCGGAAGTCGTGCGAATGCAGGATGCGGCCCGGAAAGCACTCGAAGCCCGGGTATTCCGGCACGTAGGGGGTGGAGAAGTGCCCCGTCGCGACGATGACGTGGTCGAAGGTCTCGGTGCGCAGCACGCCGGGGCCGGTCTCCCATGATTCGACGGTGACGGCGAACGTGTCCCCGTCGAAGGTGATATCGCGAACCGCGGTGTCGAACTGGATGAACTGGCGCACATTGCTCTTCTTGGCCCGCCCGACGATGTAGTCGTAGAGCACCTCACGCGGCGGGAACGACGGGATCGGGCCACCGAAGTGCTCGTCGAAGCTGTAGTCGGCGAACTCCAGGCATTCCTTGGGCCCGTTGGACCACAGGTAGCGGTACATGCTGCCGTGCACCGGGTCTCCGTGGGAGTCCAGACCGGTGCGCCACGTGTAGTTCCACAGTCCACCCCAGTCGCTCTGCTTCTCGAAGCACACCACCTCGCCGACGTCGACGCCGTCCTGGCGCGCCTGCTCGAACGCATGCAGCTGGGCCAGTCCGCAGGGGCCGGCGCCGATCACGGCGGTTCTGGTCATCGGGTTCTCCTCAGGGGCGTCATGAGCGGGGTCGGGTCTTGTCGGGGTCGTAGAACGGAAAGGTGGTCACGGTGGCCGGGATGCGTTTACGGTGTCCGTCGAGCTTGCCGACCTCCACCCGGGTGCCGGGCTCGCTGTGCTGAACGGCCATACGGCACAACGCGATGCTGGCGCCCAGAATCGGTGAGCGCACACCGCTGGTGATCACGCCGACCTGGGCGCGCCCGAGGTGCACACAGTCCCCGTGGGTGGCGGTCTCGTTGCCGTCCAGGCGCAGCCCGACCAGTGTGCGTTGCGGATGTGCCTTGCGTTCGAGCAGCGCGTCCCGGCCGATGAAATCGTCGGTCTTGGATTTCAGAGGCACGGCGAACCCGATACCGGCCTCGAACGGGTCGGTCTGATCGTCGAATTCGTGACCCGCCGCGATCAGGCCGGACTCGACGCGCAACATCTCCAGTGCCTCCAGGCCCAGCGGTGTCAGACCGTGCGGTTCACCGGCCAGCCACACGGCGTCCCAGAGGGTTTCGGCGTCGCCAGGATGCACCCACAGTTCGTAGCCGAGCTCGCCGGAGTATCCGGTCCGCGACACCAGCAGCGGGATCCCGTCCGGCCCGCCGAGCCGGCCGATCAGGAACCGGAACCACCCGAGGTCGCGCAGGGCGGGCTGGGTCGGTGGCGTCCAGATCAGCCCGGCGAGCAGGTCGCGGCTGGCCGGGCCCTGCACGGCGATATTGTGCATCTGATCGGTGGAGTCCTTGATCCACACCTGCTGCAGCCCCAACTTCTCGGCCTGGGTGCGCAGCCACATCCCGTCGTGCGGGTCACCGCCGATGAAGCGGAAGTTGGTGTCGCTCAATCGCAACACGGTGCAGTCGTCGACGACACCGCCGGACTCGGTGCACATCGCCGAGTACACCACCTGCCCGCGCGACAGCCGACGGATGTCGCGGGTGAGCGTGGCCTGCAGCAGGGCCTCCGCGTCGGGGCCGAGGACCTCGAACTTGCGCAACGCCGACAGATCCATCACCGCGACGCGTTCCCGGCACGCCCAGTACTCCTGCTGCGGTCCGTGGCCGTCGAAGCTGTTGGGCAGCCAATAGCCCTGATACTCGGTGAAATTCGAGGTCAGCGCGCCGGTCCTGGAGGCGAACGCGGTGGGTTTGGTCAGCACCGGTTCGGAGTCCGGGGTCAGCCGGTGTCCCACCGCCACAGAGAACCTCCTGGTGGAGTCGTAGACGCGGACGTGGATGTCGGTGGGCGTCCAGCCGTTCGCCGGATCGATGTCATCCGGGCAGGCCGATGACGCGCACACCAGGTCGGTGCAGGCCCGCAGCATCACGTAGTCACCCGGGCGTGACCAGGGCTCATCGGAGGTCAGCTGGTGCGCCGCGTCGAATGCGGTGTTGTAGAACAGGTTCAGCGCCGGCCACCCGGCGCGGGCCGCCACCCCGAACCGTGCCAGCGACGCGTTGAAATTATCGGTGCAGTTGACGTGGCCGGGGTAGCCGAAATCGGCGTAGTACTTGGCGGTGCAGGCCAGCGCGAAGGTGTCGTGCCGTCCCACCGTGTCCCGCACCACCTCCACGAGCGGCTGGGCCCGGCGGTCGAAGAACTTGCCGAACAGGCCGGGCTGCGGATACGCGCCGCCACCGATGGTGCGGGTGGTGGTGGCGTCCAGGCCGTACTCGTTTCCGCCGTCGAGCCCGCGGGCATCGAAGGCCAGAAAGTCCGAGCACTGCCGGCCCTGGACATCGATGATCTGGATGAACTGCCCGGCCCGGATTTCATAGGACGACGCGGTCGACGCATCGATACGCATATCCCACAACGGTTCGGCCAGCGGCACAGGGAGTTCGCGCTCCTGCGCAGGCACCGGGGTGGCCCGGCGCACCTCGATGAGTACCTCGGAGGGCGGATTCGGTTCGGCGAGGGCCAGGTTCATCGGCGCGGCGGGCGCGGCGATGAGGACGACGGCGTCCGCGTCGACGGCGAAGGCGAGCCGGGCTCCGGCCGCGGAGTCACCGCCGAACAGCTGGGTGGCCCTGGCCTGGTCCTGATCGACGTGGCGGGAGAGCAGTCCCAGGATCCGACCGGCCGCGTAGCCGTTCTCGTCGGGGCCGGCCACCAAGCTGCGCAAGACCGTGGCAGGGGAGTCGGGCGCCGATCCGCTGACTGCACGGGGGTCGGTGGCGAGCACCGTCAGTTCCACGGGCTGGCGCCCGTACCGGTCGATGACCTCGAAGCGGTCCCCGCCCGTGACCGACAGAGCAGTGACCGACCCGGGTGCCACCCGGAAACGTTCGATCATGGGAGTCCGGCAGCGGGATCAGGGGGCGAACGACCGGTAGCCGACGTAGAACGCCAGCGCATGGTCGGGGGTGGAGAACAGGATCCGCGAGCCCTTCGGGAAGAAGATCGCGTCCTTGGCCCGCGCGATCTGCACCTGTCCGGTGTCCGGGTTCTCCAGCCGGAACTCACCTTCGAGGACGACCTTCATCTCGTCGTAGGCGTAGTAATAGTCCAGCGGCGCATCGGTATTGCGCAGTTCGAAGTACCCCGAGCACATCGGCACGCCGTCGGGGTTGGCGTAGACGTCGTCGATGAACCCCTCGGTGCCCGGGTACTGCTCCAGGGGCATCTGCGGAAGTGATTCCCAGAAACCAGAAGTCACCTGAAAGATGGGCGCGGCCGTACTCGTCACAGAACCTCCATCGTGATCTCTCACATGAAACAGCGTCTGATGTGAGGAAACCACGCGTGGATTTCGGCGAGATTACGCCGACGTGCCTGTGTCGTTAGCGCGCCGACCCGACGAACGGGATCGAGACGCTCGGCGCTATCGGCGAATGCTGCCCGGATCCAAGGTTGAAGAGGCCGCGTTCACGCAGGACCGGCACCACTCCCTCACCGAACCAGTACAGCTCCTCCAGGTGCGGGTAACCGGAGAAGATGAACTCGTCGATGCCGATCTCGGCGTATTCGGCGATCCGGTCGGCCACCTCGGTGTGGCTACCGACCAGAGCGGTCCCCGCCCCGCCGCGCACCAGCCCGACACCGGACCACAGGTTCGGCGCGATCTCCAAACTGCGTGCGTCGCTCCAGGTTCCGTTGGTCCGGTTGGCCTCGTGCAACGCCAGCATCCGCTTCTGGCCCTCGGACTGGCTGCGCGCCAGCCCGGCCTGGGCGGCCTGCACGGTCTCCTCGTCGAGCGCGCCGATCAGCTTGTCGGCCTGCGCCCACGCCTCGTCGGCGGTGTCGCGGGAGATGGTGTGCAGCCGGATGCCGAAGCGCAGCGTCCGACCCGCGGCCTCGGCTTCCTTGCGGATCCAGGCGATCTTCTCGGCCACCGCGGCCGGCGGCTCACCCCAGGTGAGGTAGACATCGGAATGGCGCGCCGCGACCGGGCCGGCGGCCTTCGAACTGCCACCGAAGTACAGCGGCGGCACCGGGCTGGGCGGCACCGCCAACGCGGCCTCCTCGACGTTGACGTACTCGCCGTTCAGGCTGACCGTTTCCCCGGCGAAGAGACGGCGCACGACTTCGAGGAATTCGTCGGCGCGGGCGTACCGGGCGTCCTTGTCCAGGTGGTCGCCGAATGAGCGCTGCTCGTGTGCCTCACCGCCGACGACGACGTTGAGCAGGATGCGTCCCGGGGCATGGCGGGCGAACGTGGCGGCCATCTGAGCCGACAGCGTCGGGCTCACCAGCCCGGGGCGGAACGCCACCAGGAACGCCAGCGATGTCGTCTCCCGCGCCAGCAGCGCGGCGGTCACGAAGGCGTCCTCGCACCAGGCCCCGGTCGGGATGAGCGCGCCGGTGAAGCCGAACCGCTCGGCGGCCCGCACGATCGACGCCAGATAGTCGATGGACGCTTCGCGGTCACCCCCGGCGGCACCGGCCGGAGTGCCGTGTCCACCTCCGACGATCAGCCGGCTGTCGCCGTAGGTGGGCAGAAACCAGTGCAACTTCACGGTCACAGATACGTCCTTTACGCAGCAAGTCGTCTTCGTGACCACGAGTATCGGCTTCCGCGGCGGTCGACACCGCACGCTCCGCCGTTTGGGCCATTGCGCCACCGACCTCACCGGCCACAGCGCCGTCGGCGATTTAAAATCTCGGTGATCGAGTGTCGGGTGCGGCGGAGCGCTGTCGGCACCGAAGTAAGATCGGCGTCATGGCTGGCAAAAATCCCCTCGCGATCGACATCTCGCGGCTGGGTCGTCGGCCGGGCTCGATGATCGAGGTGCACGAGACGGTGCCGTCGCCGTCGCGCATCGGTCTGGACCTGGTCCGCATCGAGCAGGGCGCCCCGCTGGAGCTGGATTTGCGCATCGAATCGGTCTCGGAGGGCGCCCTGGTCACCGGCACGGTCTCCGGGCCCACCACCGGCGAATGCGTGCGCTGCCTGGAACCGGTCAGCGACGAGGTGTCCATCGACATCATGGAACTGTTCGCCTACCCGGGCAGCACCACCGAGGCGACCACCGAGGAAGACGAGGTCGGCCACGTCGTCGATGATCGCGTCGACATCGAGCAGACCGTCGTGGACGCGGTCGGGCTGGTGCTGCCGTTCTCGCCGGTGTGCCGCGAGGACTGCGCCGGGCTGTGCCCGGACTGCGGTGTGGCGCTCGCCGACGCCGAGCCGGACCATGGGCACGACAAGATCGATCCCCGCTGGGCCAAGCTGGCCGCGCTGAAGGACCAAGCCGGAGATGCCAGTGACGGCTGAGCATGAGTCGTTGATCGAAGGCCTGGGCGTGCGGCTGCCCGAGGACCTGCTCACGATCGCCCTGACCCATCGCAGCTACTCCTACGAGAACGGCGGGCTGCCCACCAACGAGCGCCTGGAGTTCCTCGGCGACGCCGTGCTGGGCCTGACCATCACCGAGGAGCTCTACTACCGCCACCCCGACCGCCCCGAGGGTGATCTGGCCAAGCTGCGAGCCAGCATCGTCAACACCCAGGCCCTCGCCGATGTCGGCCGCAAACTCGGCCTCGGCAACCATCTGCTGCTCGGCAAGGGGGAGGACAGCTCCGGCGGTGCCGACAAGTCCAGCATCCTCGCCGACGGGGTCGAATCCCTTTTGGGTGCAATCTATCTGGACCAGGGCAATGTGGTTGCGCGCGAAGCGATCCTGCGGCTGTTCAGCGAACTGCTCGACACCGCACCGACGCTCGGCGCCGGGCTGGATTGGAAGAGCAGCCTGCAGGAGCTGTCCGTCGCACGCGGGCTCGGCCCACCGGCGTACACCGTCAGTGCCCAAGGTCCCGATCACGACAAGGAATTCACCGCGATCGTGGTGATTGCCGAACGCCAGTACGGCCGCGGGATCGGGCGCACCAAGAAAGAGGCCGAACTCAAGGCCGCCGCCGCAGCGTGGAGTGCCATCGACGCCTCGGCCGACGACGAGACCGGGGATGCCGGAACTCCCTGAGGTCGAGGTGGTGCGGCGGGGGTTGGCCGCGCACATCCTGGACCGCACCATCACCGACGTGCAGGTGCTGCACCCGCGGGCCTCGCGCAGGCACGTCGCCGGCTCCATCGACCTGGCCGCGCGCCTGCAGGGCAACACCATCACCGGCACCGGCCGGCGCGGAAAGTACCTGTGGCTCACCCTCGCCAGCGGCGACGCACTCGTCGTGCACCTCGGGATGAGCGGGCAGATGCTGCTCGGTGACGTGCCGAACCCGTCGCACCTGCGGATCGCCGCCACCTTGGACAACGGTGTCACGCTGAACTTCGTCGACCAACGCACCTTCGGGGGCTGGATGCTCACCGACCTGGTGACCATCGACGGCACCGAGGTGCCCGAACCCGTCGCGCATATCGCCCGGGACCCGCTGGACCCCGAATTCAACCGCGACGGTGTGGTCACGGTGTTGCGGCGCAAGCATTCCGAGATCAAACGCCAACTGCTGGACCAGACGGTGGTCTCCGGGATCGGCAACATCTACGCCGACGAGGCCCTCTGGCGGGCCAAGATCAACGGCGCCCGGTTGGCGTCGTCGCTGACCAGACGCCAACTCGCCGAACTGCTGGATGCCGCCGCCGAGGTGATGACCGGCGCGCTGAGTCAGGGCGGCACGTCGTTCGATTCGCTCTATGTCAACGTCAACGGCGAATCCGGGTACTTCGAGCGCTCACTGGAGGCCTACGGGCGTGTCGATCAGGCGTGCCGGCGATGCGGCGCGGTGATGCAGCGTGACAAGTTCATGAACCGGTCGTCGTACTACTGCCCGAAATGTCAACCGCCGCCGCGGATTCGGCGCAGACCTAGCGCTGGCTGAACTCCACCGCGGCGGACATACAGACCTTCCACTCGCCGGACTCCTTGCGGAAGTAGGCGGTGTCGAACGGGCCGCCGGCATTCATCTTGGCCGACGCCACATCGCCCTTGACCTTGATGTCGGTGGCGGTCACCTCGCTGGTCTGGGTGCTCTGCGGAACGTCCATGCCTTCCAGGATGTCGCCGAGTTCGCCGAGGGCGCCGAACATCCCGGCCTCCGCGGCGCAGAAGTACTGACCGAGATCGGAGAACTTCCCGGTGTTGCCCGCGGCGCCGAATTCCTCGACGAGCTGCTGGATCTGGGCTTCGTCGGTGGACACCAGGATCTGATCACCGGAGCGGAACAGGAACACCCCGCCGACCACCAGGGCCGCCACGATCAGCACGCTGGCCACGCCGCCGAGAATCCACCAGGTGCCGTTGCTCTTCTTCGGGGGCTGCGGAGGCTGCGGGGGATAGCCGTAGGGATAACCCGGAGGAGGAGTGCCGTATCCGTAAGGCTGCTGGCCGTAGGGCTGCGGCGGTGGCGGCACGTCATAGGCCGGGTACTCGTAGGCCTGCGGCGGTTGCTGCTGCTGGGGATCCCACGAGCCCTGCTGTTGTGGACCCCGTCCCTGCGGCCCCGGTTGCTGCGGGGGGTAGTACGTCACGGCGATAGCTCCTCAGCTGGTGTAGTTCAACACTAACTCGCCCCTCCGTAGACTCGCCGGAATGACAGAACTGTGGGTCGAGCGCACCGGCGTGCGCCGCTACACCGGGCGCAGCACGCGTGGCGCAGAGGTACTGGTGGGGTCCGAGGACGTCGAGGGCGTCTTCACCCCCGGTGAGCTGATGAAGATTGCGCTCGCCGCGTGCAGCGGGATGAGCAGCGACGCCCCGCTGCGGCGCCGACTCGGCGACGAGTACGCCACCACCATCCGGGTGTCCGGGGCGGCCGATCGTGACCAGGAGCGCTACCCGCTGCTGGCCGAAACCCTGGAGATCGATCTGTCCGGCATGTCCGAGGACGAGGTGAAGCGGCTGCTGGTCGTCGTCGAGCGGGCCGTCGACCAGGTCTGCACCGTCGGGCGCACCCTCAAAGCGGGCACCGAGGTCACCTTCGAGGTCAAGAACATTGGCTGACGGCGAGGTCCGGCTCAGCGCCTATGTGCACGGGCACGTGCAGGGCGTGGGTTTCCGCTGGTGGACGCGCGCCCGGGCGCTGGAAATCGGGCTGACCGGGTATGCGTCCAACCGGCCCGACGGGCGGGTGCACGTCGTGGCACAGGGCCCCCGGGCGGACTGTGAGCGGCTGCTGGACCACCTGAAATCCGGCCAGTCGCCGGGAACGGTGGACGCTGTGATGGCCGATTGGTCCGCGCCGGGCGACCCGATTGACGGCTTCAGCGAACGTTAACCGCCGCGACGGTAGGGTTTCACCTCGTGCATCTCAAGAGTCTGACGCTGAAGGGCTTCAAGTCCTTCGCCGCGCCGACGACTCTGCGCTTCGAGCCGGGCATCACCTGCGTGGTCGGGCCCAACGGGTCGGGTAAATCCAACGTCGTCGACGCCCTGACCTGGGTGATGGGCGAGCAGGGCGCCAAAACGCTGCGCGGCGGCAAGATGGAAGACGTCATCTTTGCCGGCACCTCCTCGCGCGCACCGCTGGGCCGCGCCGAGGTGACGCTGACCATCGACAACTCCGACAACGCGCTGCCCATCGAGTACAACGAGGTGTCGATCACCCGCCGGATGTTCCGCGACGGCGCCGGGGAGTACGAGATCAACGGCAGCAGCTGCCGCCTGATGGACGTGCAGGAACTGCTCAGCGACTCCGGCATCGGTCGGGAAATGCACGTCATCGTCGGGCAGGGCAAGCTCTCCGAAATCCTGGAATCGCGCCCCGAGGACCGCCGCGCCTACATCGAGGAAGCCGCCGGGGTGCTCAAGCACCGCAAGCGTCGCGAGAAGGCCGTCCGCAAGCTCGACTCGATGCAGGCCAACCTGGCCCGGCTCACCGACTTGACCACCGAGCTGCGCCGCCAGCTCAAACCTCTGGGCCGCCAGGCCGAGATGGCGCGCCGTGCGCAGACCATCCAGGCCGATCTGCGTGATGCCCGGCTGCGGCTGGCCGCCCATGACCTGCTGGTGCGCCAGACCGAGTTCAACGACACCAACCAGGCCGAGACCACGCTGCGCCGCGAGCACGATGACGTGACGACGCGGCTGGAGGTCGCCACCGCCGAGCTGGCCGCCCACGAAACCGCCGTGACGGAGCTGACCGAACGCGCGGAGGCCGCCCAGCAGACCTGGTTCCGGCTCTCCGCGCTGGCCGAGCGGGTCAGTGCGACCGTGCGGATCGCCAATGACCGCACCCAGCTGCTCGACGCCGAACCCGACACCGACTCCGGTCGCGACCCCGATGCCCTGGAGGCCGAGGCCGACGAGGTCGCCGCCCTCGAACAGGAGCTGCTCGCGGAGCTGGAGGCCTCGCGGGAGACCCTGGAATACGCCCGCGCCGAACTCGCCGAACGCGAACGCATCGCCGCGGACGCCGAGCAGGCGCACCGCGCGGCGGCGCGCGCCGAGGCCGACCGCCGCGAAGGCCTGGCGCGGCTGTCCGGGCAGGTCGACACCATGCGCACCCGGGTGGAATCCACCGATGACGAGGTAGCCCGGCTCACGGCCCGCATCGAGGAAGCCGCGACCCGCGTTCAGCAGGCCCAGGCCGACTTCGAGAACGTGCAGGCCCGCGTCGGTGAACTCGACGAGGGCGAGGTCGGCCTCGACGATCAGCACGACCGCTCGGTCACCGCGCTGCGCACCGCCGACGAACGCGTCGCCGAGCTGCAGTCCGCCGAGCGGGCCGCCGAGCGGCAGGCCGCCTCGCTGCACGCCCGTATCGACGCGCTGTCGATGGGCCTCGCGCGCAAGGACGGCGCCGCCTGGCTGGCGGAGAACCACGGTGGCACAGGCCTTTTCGGCTCCGTCGCCAAGCTGGTCCGGGTGCGCCCGGGCTACGAGGTGGCGGTGGCGACGGTGCTCGGTCCCGCCGCTGACGCGCTGGCCGCCGAGAACGTCGGCGCCGCTCGCGCGGCCGTCGCCGCGTTGAAGGAATCCGACGGTGGGCGGGCATCGATCCTGCTCGGCGACTGGCCCGTGCAGTCCGCCCACAACGGCGAGGTGCTGCCCGCCGGCGGGCAGTGGGCAATCGATCTGGTCGAGGCTCCCGACCGGCTGCGGGGCGCGATCAGCGCGCTGCTCTCCGGGGTGGCGGTGGTGGACGATCTGTCGGCGGCGCTCAGCCTGGTGGCCGAGCGGCCGCACCTGCGGGTCGCGACCGCCGACGGCGACCTGGTYGGTGCCGGCTGGGTCAGCGGCGGCTCCGACCGCAAGGTCTCGACATTGGAGATCGCGTCCGAAATCGAGAAGGCCCGAACAGAACTCGCCCATGTGGAGCGTCAGGCCGGGGAGCTGACCGCGGCGTTGGCCGGTGCCAAAGAGGAACAGACGGCCCGCCAGGATGCGGCCGAGCAGGCGCTGGCCGCGCTGAACGAATCCGATGCCGCGATCTCGTCGATCTACGAGCAGCTGGGCCGGCTCGGTCAGGAATCGCGCAACGCCGACGCCGAATGGCAGCGGCTGATGAAGCAACGCGACGAGCTGGAGGCGGGCCGGACCAGGGCGGTCGAGGAGCTCACCGAGCTGGAGACCCGGCTGCACAATGCGCAGCAGTCACCGATGTTCGAGGTCGACGACACCGAGGACCGCCAGGAGTTCACGCTGGCTGCTGAGACGGCGCGAGCCACCGAGGTGGAGGCCCGCCTGGCGGTGCGTACCGCCGAGGAACGTGCGAATGCAGTTCGGGGACGGGCTGATTCGCTGCGACGGTCGGCCGCGGCCGAGCGGGAGTCACGGTTGCGTGCGGCCCGGGTCAGGGAGGCCCGCGAGCATGCCGCGACGGTGGCGATCGCGGTGGCCGAGTCGGGGCGGCTCGTCGCGGGACGGTTGGCGGCCGCGGTCGCACTGGCATCGCGGACCCGCGACCAGGTGTCCGCCGAGCGCGCGCAGCGCACCGAGGCGCTGAACCGGGCACGCACGGAGGTCAACGAGCTGGGTGCCCGGATCAATGCGCTCACCGATTCGCTGCATCGCGATGAGGTCGCCAAAGCTCAAGCGGCACTGCGCATCGAGCAGCTGGAGCAGCAGGCGCTGGAGCAGTTCGGGTTGGCCGCGGCCGATCTGATCGCCGAATACGGCCCCGATAATCCGCTGCCGCCGACCGAGCTGGAGATGGCCGAGTACGAGCAGGCCAAAGAGCGAGGCGAGCAGGTCACCGCGCCGGCGCCGATGCCGTTCGACCGGCCCACTCAGGAGCGGCGCGCGAAGAAGGCCGAGCGTGAGCTCAATGAGCTGGGCCGGGTCAATCCGCTGGCGTTGGAGGAGTTCGCGGCGCTGGAGGAGCGCTACAACTTCCTGTCCACCCAGCTGGAGGACGTGAAGGGCGCCCGCAAGGACTTGATGGATGTCATCGAGGACGTCGATGCCCGCATCCTCACGGTGTTCACCGAGGCCTACGCCGATGTGGAGCGCGAGTTCACCCAGGTGTTCGCCTCGCTGTTCCCCGGTGGTGAAGGCCGGCTGCTGCTGACGAACCCCGACGACATGCTGACCACCGGTATCGAGGTCGAGGCGCGGCCGCCGGGCAAGAAGGTCAAGCGGCTCTCGCTGCTGTCCGGTGGCGAGAAGTCGCTGACCGCGGTGGCGATGCTGGTGGCGATCTTCCGGGCACGGCCGTCACCGTTCTACATCATGGACGAGGTCGAGGCGGCCCTGGACGATGTGAACCTGCGCCGACTGCTGGGGTTGTTCGAGCAGCTGCGGGAGAAATCGCAGCTCATCGTCATCACCCACCAGAAGCCGACGATGGAGATCGCCGACGCGCTGTACGGCGTCACCATGCAGGGCGACGGCATCACGCAGGTGATTTCGCAGCGCATGCGCGGGCAGGACCTCGCCACCACCGGCTGATTTTGGTGCCCGCCGGGGTGTGAGGCTCCGGTAGGGTTTTCGGCGAGGAGTGTGTCGCGGGAGGGGGCTTCATGACACTGGAACCGTTGAAGGTGGACGCCGAGATGCTCGGCGCGGCGGGGCAGCGCCTGTTGACGGCGGCCCAGGGCCTGCCCGATGCGCCCGAGGCGTTCACCCCCGCGTACGGAACGGATGCGCTGTCGCAGGCGCTGTCGACCGATGTGCCCAAGGCCGAGGCCCCGATCATCGAGGGTCTGCCGCCGTTGAAGCAGTCCGCCATCGGGACCGCGGAGTCCGTCGTGGAAGCGGCCCGACGGTATCTGAGCGCCGATTCGCACCTCAAGAGCAAGATCGAAGAGACCATGAATCAGCCCGCCGGAGGTGGTTCATCGGCCGGTGGCGGTGGATCTGCTTCCCCGGCAACGGGTTCCGGCGGTGGCGCTGCGGCCGGTGCGGCTGCTGCCGCAGCGGGAGCTTCTGCGGCCGGAGCGACGGGCGGTGCCGGCGGCGGCATGGGCGCCATGGGCGGGATGATGGGCATGCCCATGCAGATGGCTCAACAGGCCGGCCAGATCCCGCAGCAGATCGGCGGCATGGCCGGGTCGTTGCCGCAGTCTGCGATGCAGGGTGCGCAGCAGGTGGGTGATCAGGTCAAACAGATTGTCGAGCAGTTCAGCGATAAAGAGCCCGGCGAGAAGGACGAAGCGGCTGAGCCCGGCGGGAAGCACCGCGCCGAGGAGCAACCTGCCGGTGCCGCACCGGGACAGGCTGACGGCGAGCGCGCGCCGGCGGCGCCCGCTTCACCTTCGCCGAAGCCGGCCACTCAGGCGGATCCGACGATCAACCTGTAGTACTGGCTGGGTCAGCTCACCATCGCGGCCAGCGCATCGGCGCTGAGCACGCTGATGTGTTGCCAGTAAATCCATTCCGCGATCGCGGCCCGCTGTAGTTCGGCGTCTTGCGCGTTGTGGGCGCGGAACAGTGCCACATTCTGCAGGTGATCGGCGTAGGCAACCATCGCCTTCAGATGTGCGCCGGCGCGATCCGGATTGGCGCTCATCAGCGGCTTGCAGACCTCCAGCAGCAGGTTGATCCTGTTGTCGGCCGGTGGCGTGTTGTCCGCGGGTGCCGGCGGCAGCAGTTCGGTCAGACCGGTGGCATTGATACCGGCGAGCTTGGTCGCGACTTCGGGTGCGATGACCTCAAGTCGACTGCGGCCCTGCATCTTTCCACTGTCCGGCATGTCGTCGGGTGTAATGATGTCGCGCGCGGCGCCGAGGTCGAAACCTCTGAGATTCTCTTCGGTGCCGGCCACGGCCTGCAGGGTGACATTGTGGTGGCGCGCCCATTCCTGGACTGCCAGTAGGGGATAGGTGGCCCAGGTGCCGCGGGTCTGGGCGGGGATCGATTCATCGGCCGTGACCATGCGGACCTGTTCGGGCAGGTGTACGTGTTCGGGGATGTAGGCCAGGCCGTAGTTGTTGGCGGTCAGGATCTGTCCGTCGGAGGTGACGGCGGTGATCCAGACCAGGCTGGGGTCGGTGATGTCGACGTTGAGGGCGGCGGCGATGTGGCGGGCGAGTTGGCGGGGGTTGGGTCCCTTGCGTCGCATCGCGCCCGCGGTGGCGGCGGCAGCGATGGCATCGCGTTCGGCGCGGGCGGCCGAAATCGGCACCGGTGCAGCAGCTCCACCGGCAGCGCCCTGGCTGGTGGAGGCAGGGGCGACGGCGGGGCCAACGGGTCCAGCGCCGGGTGGCACGGGTGCGGCGGGTGCCGGGGTGGACGGGTTGCCCAGCGGCATGGGTGGGGCACCGGTCGGTGCGGCGGGCGCCGGTGGTGCTGTCGGAGCAGGGGCACTTGTCGCCGGTGCGCTGTGGTTGGTGGCCGCGGCGGGTGATGTGGCGCTCGAGGTGTCCGGTTGTTGGTAGACGGGTGCAGCCGGTTG
>NZ_JBFUKN010000019.1:0-85761 GCF_056400845.1 Mycobacterium sp. P4_H6
GGCCACCGCGCCCGACCCTGCGGCTGCGGTGGTCCCGGCCGGGGCGCCGGAGAAGAAGATCACCGGCAGCACCGGCAGGATGCACGGCGAGATTCCGGTGATGAGACCGCCGAGAAAGCCGATCGCGATCAGAGTCGTCATATGAGTTATTCGTCACCACAACACTTTTGGATGGCCAGACAGCGAATCAGCCCGGCCGTGGAAACGGCCGGGCTGATATCGGTGAGTGTGGATCACATCGGGGGCATCAGCACCGTGTCGACGAGGTAGACGGTCGCGTTGGCGGTCTGCACGCCACCGCACGCCACGGAGGCGTCGTTGACCTTGAGGTCGGCGGGCATCATTCCCATGGCCGCGTTGGTGACGGTCACGTCGGCGCCCTGCATGGTCTTGTGCACGCCGACGACCTGCTCGGGGCTGGCCTGTCCTTCGACCACGTGATAGGTAAGGATGCTGGTCAGCAGCGCCGAATCGGTCTTGAGCTTGTCGATGGTGGCCGGATCGATCTTCGCGAACGCCTCATCGGTGGGCGCGAACACCGTCAGCGACGGCGCGCTGTTGAGCGTGTCGACCAGGTTGACGTTCGGGTTCAGCTGACCGGAAAGGGCCTGCGTCAGGGTCTTGAGCATCGGGTTGTTGGACGCCGCGACGGCGACCGGATCCATGGCCATGCCGGTCACCGAGGCCGGGCCTTCCGGGTTCTGCGCAGCGTAGGCGGCACAGCCAGGGCCGACGAGTTCGGCGTTCGCGACACCGGTGGAGGCGAACAGCAGGCCGGAGGCCGCTGCCGCGGCACATGCGACGCCGGCGATCTTCTGGGTGTTCATCGAGAAATTCATCGAGTTGATCCTTCGTGTGATCGTCTTGGCTTCTGGTTGGTGGAAACGGTTCCGATGGGGCGAGGCAGCCAGGTCGGGGGAAAAGGCTGCCTCGCCGGCTCATCGGTCACCCGTGCAGCGCGGCTCAGGCTGCCGGGGGCATCAACACCGTGTCGATCATGTAGACGGTGGCGTTGGCGGTCTTCACGCCACCGCACACCAGGCCGGCGTCGCCGACCTTGAGGTCGTCACCGGCACCGGTGACGGTGACGGTCTCGCCCTGCACGGTCTTGTGGTCACCGGCGACCTGGTCGGGGCTCGCCTGGCCGGGCACCACGTGGTAGGTGAGGATCGACGTCAGCAGGTCCGAGTCGGTCTTCAGGGTCTCCAGCGTGGCGGGGTCGATCTTGGCGAACGCATCGTCGGTCGGGGCGAAGACGGTGAACTCGCCGCCGTTGAGCGTGTCGACCAGGTTGACATTGGGGTTCAGCTGGCCGGAAAGGGCCTGCGTCAGGGTCTTGAGCATCGGGTTGTTCGACGCGGCGACGGTGACCGGATCTGCGGCCATGCCCGTGACCGAACCGGGGCCGGTCGGCACCTGCTCGGCGTAGGCGGCGCATCCGGTGCCGATCAACGCACCGGCGGGCGCGGCTGCGGCGGAGCTTGTGGTCTCCGGCGCCATCGACGACGTCATGGAGGAGACCGACGAGCTGGCCTCACTGGCACTGCTTTCGGTGGACGAACTTCCGCCCGAACACGCGGACAACCCGAGAGCTGCCACCGCGGCAACTCCGGCGATGGCGATCCGATGGGGTGTGAGAGTCATAGGGCTCAACTTCCTTGTTGGCGGGCCGGCCGGTGCCGGGCCCGTGTCGCCGTACATCAGTCATTCGGCGCACCGGGGCGTCCGGATGGGTCGGACTTCACATCAGGGGCACAATGAACCGGTGACTTCTTCCGGCGCACGCTGTCGCGTCCTGATCCTGGGCAGCACGGGATCCATCGGTACCCAGGCGCTCGAGGTCATCGCCGCCAACCCGGACCGCTTCGAACTCGTCGGGCTGGCCGCCGGCGGTGCCAACCCCGAGGTGCTCGCCGCGCAGCGCGCGCAGACCGGGGTGACCAACATCGCCGTCGCCGATCCGCGGGCCGCCGATCAGCTCGGCGACGTGCCGTATGTCGGGGAGCAGGCGGCCACCCGGATCGTCGAGGAGACCGAGGCCGACGTGGTGCTCAACGCACTGGTCGGCGCGCTCGGGCTCAAACCGACGCTGGCCGCGCTGCACAGCGGAGCCCGGCTGGCGCTGGCGAACAAGGAGTCACTGGTCGCGGGCGGGCCGCTGGTGCTTAAGGCCGCCGCGCCCGGTCAGATCGTGCCGGTGGATTCCGAGCATTCCGCGCTGGCGCAATGTCTGCGATCGGGGGGCGCCGATGAGGTGGACCGGCTGGTGCTGACCGCCTCGGGCGGGCCGTTCCGGGGCTGGGCCGCCGCGGACCTGGAGGCCGTCACCCCCGAACAGGCCGGCGCGCATCCGACCTGGTCGATGGGCCCGATGAACACCTTGAACTCGGCGTCGATGGTGAACAAGGGCCTGGAGCTCATCGAGACGCACCTGCTGTTCGGGATCGACTACGACCGCATCGACGTGGTGGTGCACCCGCAGTCCATCGTGCATTCCATGGTGACCTTCACCGACGGTTCGACCATCGCCCAGGCCAGCCCGCCCGATATGCGGCTGCCCATCGCGCTGGCGCTGGGCTGGCCGGAGCGGGTGCCCGGCGCCGCCACGGCGTGTGACTGGACGACCGCGTCGACCTGGACGTTCGAGCCGCTGGACGATGCGGTGTTCCCGGCGGTGAACCTGGCCAGGGAGGCCGGGCGGCGGGGTGGGAGCCTGACCGCCGTCTACAACGCCGCCAACGAGGAGGCCGCCGAGGCGTTCCTGTCGGGGCGCCTCAAATTCCCCGCGATCGTGCGGACCGTGGCCGATGTGCTGCACGCCGCAGATCAGTGGGCGGCCGAACCCGCTACCGTGGAAGAGATACTTGATGCGCAGGACTGGGCCCGCGACCGGGCCCGGAGTGCGGTAAACCGGGAGGTAGTAGCAAGCCGATGATGTTCGCGTTCGGCATCGTGGCGTTCGCGCTGGCCATCCTGGTGTCGGTGGCTCTGCACGAATGCGGCCACATGTGGGTGGCCAGGGCCACCGGAATGAAGGTGCGCCGCTACTTCGTGGGCTTCGGGCCCACGTTGTGGTCGACGCACCGGCCCAACAGGCTCGGCAGCACCGAGTACGGCGTGAAGGCAGTGCCGCTGGGCGGCTTCTGCGATATCGCGGGCATGACCTCGGTGGAGGAGATGGCCCCCGAGGACCGCCCGCACGCGATGTACAAGCAGAAGGTGTGGAAGCGCGTCGCGGTGCTGTTCGCCGGACCGGCGATGAACTTCATCATCGGGCTGGTCCTCATCTACTCCATCGCCATCATCTGGGGCCTGCCCAACCTGCATCCGCCGACCACCGCGATCGTCGGTGAAACCGCTTGTGTGGCACCGCAGGTCGCCAAGGGCGGGGAAGATCCCTACGGTCCCTGCCCGCAGCCGGGACCGGGGCCTGCCGCGCTGGCCGGCATCCAAGGCGGTGACACCATCGTCAAGGTCGGTGACACCGATGTGGCGACGTTCGCCGATATGGCGGCCGCCATCCGTCAGCTCGACGGCCCCGTACAGGTGGTCTATGAACGCGACGGGCAGCGCCTGTACACCGTCGTCGACGTCGCGCAGACCCAGCGCTTCACCTCGACCGAGGCCGAGACCCCCGACACCGTCGGTGCCATCGGCGTCAGCGCCGCGCTGCCGCCGGGCCCCACGCACTACAACCCGCTGTCGGCGATCCCGGCCACCTTCGCGTTCACCGGCGACCTCGCCGTCGAACTCGGCAAGGCGCTGGCCAAGATCCCGACCAAGATCGGCGCCCTGGTGGACGCCATCGGCGGCGGCGAACGCGATCCCGAGACGCCGATCTCGGTGGTCGGTGCCTCCATCATCGGCGGCGACACCGTCGACCACGGTCTGTGGGTGGCGTTCTGGTTCTTCCTCGCGCAGCTGAACTTCGTCCTCGGCGCCATCAACCTGATCCCGCTGCTGCCGTTCGACGGCGGTCACATCGCGATCGCCGTCTTCGAGAAGATCCGCAATATGATTCGGGCGGCACGCGGCAAAGTCGCCGCGGCGCCGGTCAACTACCTCAAGCTGATGCCCGCCACCTATGTCGTGCTGGTGTTCGTGGTCGGCTACATGCTGTTGACCGTGACTGCGGACCTGGTCAATCCCATCCGACTCTTCCAGTAGCTCTGCACAGCCAGTAGGAGACGATCCATATGACGTCCATCGGTCTGGGCATGCCAGCCCCGCCACCGCCCACGCTGGCCCCGCGCCGCAAGACCCGTCAGCTGATGGTCAAGGATGTCGGCGTCGGCAGCGAGTACCCGATCGCGGTGCAGTCGATGTGCACCACCAAGACGCACGACATCAACGCGACGCTGCAGCAGATCGCGGAACTGACCGCATCGGGCTGCGACATCGTCCGCGTCGCCTGCCCCCGGCAGGAGGATGCCGACGCGCTGCCGGCGATCGCCAAGAAGGCCAACATCCCGGTCATCGCCGACATCCATTTCCAGCCCAAATACATCTTCGCCGCCATCGACGCGGGCTGCGCCGCGGTCCGGGTGAACCCGGGCAACATCAAGGAGTTCGACGGCCGGGTCAAGGAGGTCGCGAAAGCGGCTGCGGCAGCCAACATCCCGATCCGTATCGGGGTGAACGCCGGTTCGCTCGATCCCCGGCTGATGAAGAAGTACGGCAAGGCCACCCCGGAGGCGCTGGTCGAGTCGGCGCTGTGGGAGGCCTCGCTGTTCGAGGAGCACGGCTTCGGCGACATCAAGATCAGCGTCAAGCACAACGACCCCGTCATCATGGTGGCCGCCTACGAGCAGCTGGCGGAGCGGTGTGACTACCCGCTGCACCTCGGCGTCACCGAGGCCGGGCCGGCCTTCCAGGGCACCATCAAGTCCGCGGTGGCCTTCGGTGCGCTGCTGTCCAAGGGCATCGGCGACACCATCCGGGTGTCGCTGTCCGCGCCGCCGATCGAGGAGATCAAGGTCGGCAACCAGATCCTGGAGTCGCTGAACCTGCGTCCCCGCGGGCTGGAGATCGTGTCCTGCCCGTCGTGTGGGCGGGCCCAGGTGGACGTGTACAAGCTGGCCAACGAGGTGTCGGCGGGCCTGGAGGGCATGGAGATCCCGTTGCGCGTCGCGGTGATGGGCTGCGTGGTCAACGGACCCGGAGAGGCGCGCGAGGCCGATCTCGGGGTGGCCTCGGGTAACGGCAAGGGCCAGATCTTCGTCAAGGGCGAAGTGATCAAGACGGTGCCGGAGGCGATGATCGTCGAGACGCTGATCGAAGAGGCGATGCGGATCGCCGAGGAATCCGACGCGCAGGGAAGTCCCAGCGGCCCGCCGGTTGTCACCGTAAGCTGAAGCTCGACCCTGTGAGCGGGGTCACCTGATCCGGCTGGCCAAGAAAGAGTGCTCCAATGTCGGCTCCACCGCTGTCACGTGTCACAGACGACCGACAGGTGTCGGTGGTTCGCGACCTGGATGCGGTGCGTGGGGTGCTCGAAGCCGATCCGGTCGCGTCGTGCATGGTGGCCTGCCGGGTGCTCGACTTCGGTGTCGACCCCAATGCGATCGGTGGCGAGCTGTGGACGCGCCGGAACCCGGCCGAATCCCTGTGCTACGCCGGAGCGAACCTGATTCCATTGCGCGGCAGTGCCGATGACCTGTCAGCCTTCGCCGACAAGGCGCTCAGTGCGCCGCGCCGATGTTCCTCGCTGGTGGGCCGGGCCGAACTGGTGCTGCCGCTGTGGCAGCGGCTGGAGCCGGGCTGGGGAACCGCCCGCGATGTGCGGGCCGATCAGCCACTGATGGCGCTGAACGGGCCTTCGCACTGCGAGGCCGACCCGGCCGTGCGGCCGGTCCGGATGGAGGAGTTGGACGCCTATCTGGTCGCGGCCATCGAGATGTTCATCGGTGAGGTGGGCATCGACCCGCGTCTCGGTGACGGCGGCCGCAGCTACCGGCGCCGGGTGGCCGGGCTGATCGCGGCGGGCCGGGCCTGGGCGCGGTTCGAGCGCGGCGAGGTCGTCTTCAAGGCCGAGATCGGTTCGCAGTCCCCGACGGTCGGCCAGATCCAGGGCGTCTGGGTGCACCCGCGGTGGCGGGGCCGCGGCCTCGGAGCGGCCGGCACCGCCACGGTGTCGGAAGCGGTACTGCGCAGCGGGCGGATCGCCAGCCTGTACGTCAACGGGTTCAACGAGGTCGCCCGGGCCACCTACGCGAAGATCGGCTTCACCGAGGTCGGCACCTTCGCGACCATCCTGCTCGACTGAGTCTCAAGGCCGTAACGGTTCCGTCTCGGTGCGCCTCCGACGGATGCGGCCGTCACACTCTTAACATCAGCCACAATGACATCGCTGGCATCAATAACCTCAACAGCATCACGGGCATCGCGCGTGCTGAGTACGGCCGCGATCCTCGTCGCCGTCGCGACGGTTGCTTCTCTGACTGCCTGCACCCCCAAACCCGATGGGCCCGAACCGGTTGCCGCGCAGTTCTTCGAGGCACTGGTCACCGGGGACACCGCGGGTGCCGCCCACCTGTCCGACAAGCCCGCCGAGGCGCAGTCCGCCCTCAACGAGGCCTGGTCCGGGCTGCAGGCCCGGCGGCTGGACACCCAGATCACCGGCTCCAAGTACGCCGTCGACACCGGCACCGTGAAGTTCCGCTACACCTGGCACCTGCCCAAGGACCGGACCTGGACCTACGACGGCGAGCTGAACATGGTGCGCAACGAGGGCCTGTGGCAGGTGCGCTGGAACACCACCGCGCTGCACCCGGGCCTGGGCGCCAACCAGACGCTGGCGCTGCGCGCCGATCCGCCGGGACGGGCCTCGGTCAACGAGCGCGGCGGCAGCGATGTGCTGGTGCCCGGCTACCTCTACCACTACGCGTTGGACGCCCGCGCCGCTGGCGCCGACCTGATGCCGACCGCCCGCGCGGTGGCCGATGCGCTGCGCCCGTTCGACCCCGCCATGGACGCCCAGCGCCTCGCCGAGGAGGCCAGCTCGCGCACCACCCCGCTGAGCCTGATCACCCTGCGCAAGTCCGACTATGACCGGGTGTTCCCGGCCCTCGGCAACCGGCCCGGTGTGGTGATCACCCCGCAACCCGAAATGCTGGCCACCGACGACACTTTCGCGCCCGCCATCGTGCAGGAGGTCAAGAAGGCGGTCACCGAGGACCTGGTCGGGGAGCCCGGCTGGCGGGTGGTCAGCGTCAACCAGAACGGCGTCGACGTCGCGGTGCTCAACGAGCAGTCCGGCACCCCGGCGCCCTCGGTGACGATCAGCCTGGACCGTGCCGTGCAGAACGCCGCCCAGGATGCGGTGGACATGGTCGGCAAGAAGGCGATGATCGTCGCGATCAAACCGTCGACCGGTGAGATCCTGGCCGTCGCGCAGAATTCCGCCGCCGACGTCGACGGGCCGACCGCCACCATGGGCCTGTACCCACCGGGCTCGACGTTCAAGATCGTCACCGCCGCCGCGGCGCTGGAACGCGATATGGCCACCCCGAACACCCTGCTGGGCTGCCCGGGCACCCTCGACATCGGCCACCGCACCGTCACCAACTACAACGCCTTCGATCTCGGTACGGTCCCGCTGTCGCGGGCCTTCGCGAACTCCTGCAACACCACCTTCGCCGAACTCGCCAGCACCATGCCGCCGCGCGGACTGACCACCGCGGCCGCCCGGTACGGGCTGGGTCCGGACTTCGTCGTCGACGGGGTGCCCACGGTGACCGGGTCGGTGCCCCCGACGGTGGATCTGGCCGAGCGCACCGAGGACGGCTTCGGGCAGGGCAAGGTGCTGGCCAGCCCGTTCGGCATGGCCATGGTCGCGGCGACCGTCGCGGCCGGCAGGACGCCGGTGCCACATCTGATCGAGGGACGCGAGACCGAGGTCAAGGGGGAGACCGGTGAGCCGGTCAGCCCGGAGATCATGGACGGCCTGCGCCCGATGATGCGGCTGGTGGTGACCAACGGCACCGCCAAGGATCTCAACGGCCTCGGCGATGTCCGCGGCAAGACCGGTGAGGCCGAATTCAACGGCGGCTCGCACGCCTGGTTCACCGGGTACCGCGGCGACATGGCCTTCGCGGCCCTGATCGTCGGCGGCGGCAGTTCGGAGTACGCGGTGCGGATGTGCCGCGACATGCTCAACGGATTGCCGCCGGATTATCTGGCCTAATCTGTCTGTGGGATGAACAACGACGACCTCACGACACTGCGGGTGTCCGACGCCGACCGCAACGGCACCCTGCGCCGGCTGCACAATGCGGTGGCGCTCGGGCTGATCGACATCGGTGAATTCGAGGAACGCTCGGCGCTGGTGTCACAGGCCCGGCTGCACACCGATCTGGAAGCACTCGTCGGCGACCTGCCCGGACCCGGCGCCATCATCACCTCGGCCGCCGACCGGGTGGAACTGCGCGGTGTGCTGGGTTCGCTGAAACGTCATGGGGAATGGGTGGTCCCGACCCGGCTGGCGCTGCACCGCCGGATGGGTTCGGTGGATCTGGACCTGACCCGGGCGCGTTTTGCGGGCCCGATGATCGTGGTCGAACTCGATCTGCGGTTCGGTGGGCTGGACCTGCGTCTGCCCGACGGCGCGAGCGCCTCCATCGACGATGTCGAGGTGGTGGTGGGCAGTGCCAATGACCACCGCCGCGACGCGCCGGCCGAGGGCTCCCCGCACATCGTGCTCACCGGCAAGGTGGTGTGCGGTTCGGTGGATATCCGCGGGCCACGCCGGAACTGGAAGCCCGGTTTTCGCCGGTCCTAACGCGGTTCGAGCACCGCGAAGGTCAGCGTCGCGCGCGCGGCGAGCCGGTCGCGGGTGACATCGGTGACATCGACCGAGGTCACGATGAGCCGTTTTCCGGCCCGCACGATCTTGGCCTCGGCGCGGGCGGTGCCCATGATCGGGGCCAGGAAGTGGATGTTGAGATCGGCGGTCGTCACGTCGTGGCCGACGCCGGTGGCGTTGCCGGCCAGGATGCCCGCCGCGATATCGATGAGCGTCGCGACCAGCCCGCCCTGCAGTGCGCCACGGACATTGGCGAGATCGGGCCGGTTCTCCATCTCCAGCACCAGCCGGTCATCGGTCGATTCGATCTCCCGGTAGCCCAGCCGGTCCAGGATGTGGGTTTCGCTCACCGCCGTACGGTAACACCATTACCGCATCCGGAGAATGGTGCTCTCCGCGGGTCGGTGCCCCGCGCTGCAGGCACCGCCCGTGAGCCGACGATTAGGCTGTCCCCATGCCTGTGCGCGCGCCCCTTCGGTCCGGTGAGCTCTCCCCGACACTGCCGGTGCCCAAGTCCATCCCGCGTCCCGAGTACGCATGGAAGCCGACGGCGGTCGAAGGCCACGAACCGTGGGTGCAGACGCCGGAGGTCATCGAGAAGATGCGGGTGGCCGGACGGATCGCGGCCGGCGCCCTCGCCGAGGCCGGCAAGGCGGTCGCGCCCGGGGTGACCACCGACCACCTGGACCGCGTCGCGCACGAGTACATGCTCGACCACGGCGCGTACCCGTCCACCCTGGGCTACAAGGGATTTCCCAAGTCCTGCTGCACCTCGCTGAACGAGGTCATCTGCCACGGCATCCCGGATTCCACCGTCATCGAGGACGGTGACATCGTCAACATCGACGTCACCGCCTACCGCGACGGGGTGCACGGCGACACCAACGCCACCTTCCTGGCAGGCGATGTCTCCGAGGAGCACCGCCTGCTGGTCGAACGCACCCACGAGGCGACCATGCGTGCCATCAAGGCGGTCAAACCCGGCCGGGCATTGTCCATCGTCGGCCGGGTCATCGAGGCCTACGCGAACCGGTTCGGCTACAACGTGGTACGCGATTTCACCGGTCACGGCATCGGCGAGACCTTCCACAACGGCCTGGTCGTGCTGCACTACGACCAGCCCGCGGTGGAGACCGTCATCGAACCGGGCATGACCTTCACCATCGAACCGATGATCAACCTCGGCGCCCTGGACTACGAGATCTGGGATGACGGCTGGACGGTGGCCACCCGCGATCGCAAGTGGACCGCCCAGTTCGAGCACACGCTGGTGGTCACCGAGGACGGTGCCGAGATCCTGACGCTCGTGTGAGCGCACTGCTGATCGCCGGCACCACCTCCGACGCCGGCAAGTCGATGGTGGTCGCCGGGCTGTGCAGACTGCTGGCGCGCAGGGGAATTCGGGTCGCGCCGTTCAAGGCGCAGAACATGAGCAACAACTCCGCCGTCACCGTCGAGGGCGGTGAGATCGGCCGCGCCCAGGCCATGCAGGCGCGTGCGGCCGGGCTGGCGCCCAGCGTGCGGTTCAACCCGGTGCTGCTCAAACCGGGCAGCGACCGGACATCGCAACTGGTGGTGCGCGGTCAGGTCGCGGGCACCATGGCCGCCGGCGACTACCTGACCAAACGGCGTCAACTCGCCGATATCGTCAACGGCGAATTGGCCGCACTGCGAACAGAATTCGACGTGGTCATCTGCGAGGGCGCCGGGTCGCCGGCGGAGATCAACCTGCGGGCCACCGATCTGGCGAACATGGGACTTGCCCGCGCCGGCGATCTGCCGGTGGTGGTGGTCGGCGACATCGACCGCGGTGGCCTGCTGGCCCACCTGTTCGGGACCGTCGCGGTGCTCGAACCAGAGGATCAGAAGCTCATCAGCGGATTCCTGGTGAACAAGTTCCGCGGTGACCCGGCGCTGCTGGAACCTGGGCTGCACCAACTGCGCGACCTGACCGGGCGGCCCACCTACGGCGTCATCCCGTACCTGGACGGGCTGTGGCTCGACACCGAGGATTCGCTGTCGGTGCAGGCCGGGCAGAGCCTCGGGCAGCCGATCCCGCCTCGCGGCGCGGACTGGCTGACGGTGGCCGCGGTGCGCCTGCCGCGCATCTCGAACTCCACCGACGTCGAGGCGCTGGCCTGTGAGCCGGGGGTGGCGGTGCGCTGGGTCGCCGACCCTGCCGAGGTCGCCGAGGCCGATGTGGTGGTGCTGCCCGGCAGCAAGGCGACGGTCTCCGACCTGGCATGGCTGCGCGAGCGCGGCCTGGCCGCGGCGGTGCACGCGCACGCGGCGGCGGGCCGGCCGGTGCTCGGTGTGTGCGGCGGCTTCCAGATGCTGTGCCGGTCCATCGACGACCCGGTCGAATCCGGCGCCGGTGCCGTCGACGGGCTCGGCCTGCTCGACGCCGACATCGTGTTCGAGCCGGAGAAGACGTTGCGGCACTGGGAAACTCCGCTGCACGGCTACGAGATCCACCACGGTCAGGTCCGTCGCAGCGGCGACGACGACTGGCTGGGCGTCGGGATCCGCCGCGGTGCGGTCTACGGCACGCACTGGCACGGCCTGCTCGACAACGACGAGGTCCGGCGCGCCTGGCTGACCGAGGCCGCCGCGGCGGCGGGCCGGTCCGGCTTCGAGGTGGCCGGCGACGTCAGCGTGGTCGCCCGCCGCGATGCCCAGCTGGACCTGATGGCCGATGCGCTGACCACCCACGTCGATCTCGATGCGCTGCTGGGTCTGCTCGGCGGTGCTCCGCGGCGACCGGTCATCGCCTCGGCGCTGGGTAGCCTGGGCCCATGACGCCCATGGTTCGGTGGCTGCCGGCACTGCTCGCGGTGATGGCCACCGCGCTCACCGGTTGCACCAGCGCCGTACAGGGCAGCCCGACCTGGCCGGGGGAGCGACTGGAACGCGTGCTGCTGAGCTCGGCCGACTTCCCGGCGGGCGTGCAGTTCGACCGCATCATCGAGAACCCCGGCGAACCCGACGGCACCGGGGCGCCGCCGGCGATGCTGTCCGATCCGCCCGGGTGCAGCGAGGGCTTCACCAAGGTGATCACCGCGTCCGCCGAGCGCGGCGCCGGCAGCGCGGCCAAGTACACCGTCAGCTACGACGGGGCCCGGATGCTGGTGACGGTGCTGAGCTGGCCGCTGGACATGGAGGGGCTGGACGCCACCGCGCAGCGGTGCGCGAGCTTCGCGACCTACTTCGACCGCAACGCCGCACCCATCCCGATGACCACCGAACGACTGGACACCGAGCGCCCCGACGCGCTGGTCTATCAGCAGACGATGGATCTCGCCGGTGCGCAGAGCAGTGTCTGGTTCTCCTTCGAGAACGTCGATTCGATGGCCGTTTTCGCCGTCGCGTTCCCGACGGCCAACCCGTCGATCCCCGTCAAAGCCACGCTGCCGCAGACCTTTCTGGATGTCACCGGCAAACAAGCGCAACGTCTGCGGACACCCTGATGGCCGACGTGCAAGACCGGGAAAACGCCTGCGCCGAGCCCGCGGATGTCCTAGCGTGACCGACATGCCCCCCGAGACCGCTGGGTCGACCGTGACCGTCGACGGTTTCGCATTCCCGGTCGAGGTCGCAGGTCCGGAGAACGCCGGAGTGGTGGTGCTGCTGGGGTCCGTCCAGCATGCGCCGGCGGCCTACAGCGCGGTGTGTGAGCGGCTGCACACCGCATCGCTGCGCACCGTCGTCATCGCCCCGTCGCCCCGCCTGACCGCGGTTTCAGTTATCGCCATCCTGGACGCGCTGCAGGTGCGCTGGGGCACCCTGGTCGGCGACCGGGTCGGGGCCGAACTGGCCTGGGAGCTCGCGGCCACCCGGCTGGACCGGTTCACCGGGCTGGTGGTGATCGACCGCGGACATCCGCGCGCCCCCGATGAGGCCGGCGCCATCCGCGACGAGAACTGCCCGCCGGTGGAGGTGGCCACCACCGCGTTGGTGAGCACCGCCGCGGCGGCGAAAGTGGCGCGCGCCAGCCAGCGCTTCGTCTACGGCGACTTCCGTCTGGTCGAGCTGCTGGGGCGGCGCAACGCCGGCGAATCCACCGCGCAGCTGGCCGCCGAGATCGTGATGCGCACCAGCACCTGGTGACGGCGGGGCCCTCTCGCATTCCATTGGTCTGATGGCCTACCTTTAGAGGTGGCGCCGGGTCACCGCCGATCCCGCGCCGTAGCCGACGAGGGAGTGCGCCCCATGGTTGACACCGGAATGCTGTCGCAGGCCGATCTGGAACAGCTCGTCGCCGCCCGCGAGATCGACACCGTCATCGTCGCGTTCCCCGACATGCAGGGCCGTCTCATCGGTAAACGGGTGTCGGCGCGGCTGTTCGTCGAAGAGGTCGCCGCGCACGGCGCCGAGTGTTGCAACTACCTGCTGGCCGTCGATGTCGACATGAACACCGTCGACGGCTATGCGATGTCGAGCTGGGAGACCGGCTACGGCGACATGGTCATGACCCCGGATTTCGCCACCCTGCGCCTGCTGCCGTGGCAGCCGGGCACGGCGCTGGTGATGGCCGACCTGTCCTTCACCGACGGCCGGCCCGTCGCGGTTTCCCCGCGCACCATCCTGCGCACCCAGCTCGACCGGCTGGCCGAGCGCGGCCTGAGCGCGTTCGTCGGTACCGAGCTGGAGTTCATGGTCTTCGACGACACCTACCGCGAGGCCTGGAAATCCGGCTACCGCAACCTGACACCGGCCACCGATTACAACATCGACTACGCGATGCTGGCGTCCACCCGGATGGAGCCGCTGCTGCGCGACATCCGCCTCGGGATGGATGGCGCGGGCATGTACTGCGAGGGCGTGAAGGGCGAGTGCAACCTGGGTCAGCAGGAAATCGCGTTCCGCTATGACGAGGCCCTGGTCACCTGCGACAACCACACCATCTACAAGAACGGCGCCAAGGAGATCGCCGATCAGCACGGCAAATCGCTGACCTTCATGGCCAAGTTCGATGAGCGCGAAGGCAACAGCTGCCACATCCACATCTCGCTGCAAGCCACCGACGGGGCGGCGGTCTTCGCCGACGAGGATGATCCGGACGGCATGTCGGCGATGTTCCGCAGCTTCGTGGCAGGCCAGATCGCCACCCTGCGCGAGCTCACCTTCTTCTACGCACCGAACATCAACTCCTACAAGCGTTTCGCCGACGGCAGCTTTGCCCCGACCGCGATCGCCTGGGGGATGGACAACCGCACCTGCGCGCTGCGGGTGGTCGGTCACGGCCCCGGGATGCGGGTGGAGTGCCGGGCACCCGGCGGTGACGTCAACCAGTACCTGGCCGTCGCGGCGCTGATCGCCGGCGGTCTGCACGGTATCGATGAGGGCCTGGAACTGGAGGAAGCCTGCACCGGCAACGCCTACACCGGTGGCGCGCAACGGCTGCCGAGCACCCTGGCCGAGTCGGCGGCGCTGTTCGAGCACTCCGAGATCGCCAAGGCCGCGTTCGGTGACGAGGTGGTCGCCCACTATCTGAACAATGCGCACATCGAGCTCGCCGCGTTCAATGCCGCGGTGACCGACTGGGAGAGGGTGCGCGGCTTTGAGCGACTCTGAAGCCAGAGCGGTCCCGAGACCTGTCCTGGGCCTGACCACCTACCTGCAGCGCGCCCAGACCGGCGTCTGGGATGTCGACGCCAGCTTCCTGCCGGCCATCTACATCGACGGGGTGAACCGCGGCGGCGCCACCGCGCTGCTGCTGCCGCCGCAACCCGGCGGCACCGAGGTGGCCGACCGCGTCCTCGACGGCATCGACGGCCTGATCATCACCGGCGGCCGCGACGTCAACCCGGAAAGCTATGGCAGTCAACGGCACCCGACCACCGATGAGCCGATGGGCGAGCGGGACTCCTGGGAGTTCGCACTGCTCAACGCGGCGTTGCGGCGCGGTATGCCGGTGCTCGGAATCTGCCGCGGCGCCCAGGTGCTCAACGTCGCGCTCGGCGGCACCCTGCACCAGCACCTGCCCGATGTGCTCGGGCACAGCCGCCACCAGCAGGGCAACGCGGTGTTCAGCACCTCCTCGGTACGCACCGTGGCCGGGACCCGGCTGGCGGCCCTCATCGGTGAGACCTCCGATGCGCAGTGCTATCACCATCAGGCCATCGACGCGCTCGGTGCCGGGCTGATCGTCAGCGCCCGCGACACCGCCGACGGTGTCATCGAGGCGGTTGAACTCGAAGGCGACAGCTTCGTGCTCGCCGTGCAGTGGCATCCCGAGGAGCGCCTCGACGATGTGCGGCTGTTCACGGCGGTGGCCGACGCGGCACGCGAATACACAACAGAAAGGGTGTCCCGATGAGCACCTCGACGGTCATCAACCCGGCCACCGAGGACGTACTGCGCGATGTCGAACTGCTCGACATCGAGGCGGTGGACGATGCGGTGGCCCGCGCGGTCGCCGCGCAGCGGCGGTGGGCCCGGCTGGCGCCCGCCGAACGGGCCGGCGCGCTGCGGGCCTTCGCTGCGGTCGTCGACGCGCATATCGGTGAGCTCGCCGCCCTGGAGGTCGCCAACTCCGGGCACCCGGTCGGGCAGGCCGAATGGGAGGCCGGGCATGTCCGCGACGTGCTGACCTACTACTCGGCCGCCCCGGAACGCCTGCTGGGACAGCAGATCCCGGTGGCCGGCGGTATCGACATCACCTTCAACGAGCCGCTCGGGGTCGTCGGGATCATCACCCCGTGGAACTTCCCGATGACCATCGCGTCGTGGGGTTTCGCCCCGGCGCTGGCCGCCGGTAACGCCGTGGTGCTCAAACCGGCCGAATGGACGCCGCTGACCAGCCTGCGCCTGGCCGAGCTGGCGGTGGCGGCCGGGCTGGACCCCGACCTGTTCCAGGTGCTGCCGGGCGCCGGAGGGGTGGTCGGCGAACGCTTCGTCAGCCACCCCGATGTGCGCAAGATCGTGTTCACCGGATCGACCGCCGTCGGCACCCGGGTGATGGCCGGTGCGGCCGCGCAGGTCAAACGCGTCACCCTGGAACTCGGGGGCAAGAGCGCCAATATCGTGTTCGACGACTGCGACCTGGAGCGCGCGGCGGCCACCGCGCCCTACGGCGTCTTCGACAATGCCGGCCAGGACTGCTGCGCGCGCAGCCGAATTTTGGTGCAGCGCAACGTCTACGACCGGTTCATGGAACTGCTGGAGCCCGCCGTCGCGGGTGTGAAGGTCGGTGACCCGACCTCCCGCGACACCGAGATGGGACCATTGGTGTCGCGCACACACTGGGAATCGGTGCGCGGCTACGTCCCCGACGGTGCCCCGGTGGCCTTCCGCGGATCGGCACCGTCAGGTCCCGGCTTCTGGTTCCCGCCAACGGTGTTGACGCCGCAGCGCACCGACCGCACCGTCACCGAGGAGATCTTCGGGCCGGTGGTCACCGTGCTGCCGTTCGAGGACGAGGCCGACGCCATCGCGCTGGCCAACGACACCAGCTACGGGCTGTCCGGCTCGATCTGGACCGAGAACGTGTCGCGGGCACTGCGGGTTTCGCGCGCCGTGGAGGCCGGCAACCTGAGCGTCAACTCACACTCCTCGGTGCGCTACAGCACCCCGTTCGGTGGCTTCAAACAGTCCGGCCTCGGCCGCGAGCTGGGTCCCGATGCGCCACTGCACTTCACCGAAACCAAGAACGTCTTCATTGCGATAACGGAGAACATCTAATGGAAAACGTAGATCTGACCCAGCGACTCAAGGACAAGGTCGCCGTCATCACCGGCGGCGCCAGCGGTATCGGGCTGGCGGCCGCCAAGCGCATGCAGGCCGAAGGTGCGATCGTCGTCATCGGCGATGTCGACCCGGCCGCGGGCAAGACCGTCGCCAACGATCTCAATGTCCAGTTCGTCCAGGTCGATGTCTCCGACCCGGCTGCGGTGGACAACCTGTTCGACACCGCCTTCGACGTGCACGGCGGGGTGGACATCGCCTTCAACAACGCCGGAATCAGCCCGCCCGACGACGATCTGATCGAGAACACCAGCCTCGACGCGTGGCAGCGGGTACAGGACGTGAACCTCAAATCGGTGTTCCTGTGCTCGAAGGCGGCGCTGCGGCACATGGTGCCCGCCCAGAAGGGGTCGATCATCAACACCGCATCGTTCGTGGCGGTGCTCGGCTCGGCCACCTCGCAGATCTCCTACACCGCCTCCAAGGGCGGGGTGCTCGCGATGTCGCGCGAGCTCGGCGTGCAGTACGCCCGCCAGGGCATCCGGGTCAACGCGCTGTGCCCGGGCCCGGTGAACACCCCACTGCTCAAGGAACTGTTCGCCAAGGATCCCGAGCGCGCCGCGCGCCGGCTGGTGCACGTCCCCGTCGGCCGGTTCGCCGAGCCCGAGGAACTGGCGGCCGCGGTGGCGTTCCTGGCCAGCGACGACGCGTCCTTCATCACCGGGTCCAGCTTCCTGGTCGACGGTGGTATCAGCTCGGCCTACGTCACGCCGCTGTGAGATAGCGAACACCATGACCTCCCCGCCGGATCCGCAGACCACCTCGGAGAGCCTGCTGCGACCGGTGCGGCTGGGCAATGCCTTCGAGGACACCGTGGCGCGGTTGCTGCAGACCATCCGGCTCGGGGTGCTGGCGCCCGGCGAGTCGCTGCCACCGGAACGCGAGTTGGCCGCGCGCCTCGGCGTCAGCCGGGACACCGTGCGGGAGGCCATCAAATCACTGGCCGAGGCCGGCTATCTGGTGTCGCGGCGCGGACGGTACGGCGGCACGTTCCTGGCCGACGAGATACCCAGGCTGGCACCCGGCACCGAGGACGTCACCCGGGCCGATATCGACGATGCGCTGCGACTGCGCGAGATCCTGGAGGTGGGCGCCGCGCGGTCGGCGGCCGGCCGCACGCTGACCGAGACCGAGCGCGGCGAGCTGTGCGCCCGGCTCGACGATGTGCGCGGGGCCGCCCCCGAGGACTACCGCCGACTGGACTCCCGGCTGCACCTGGCGATCGCGGAGGCGGCGGGTTCGGTGTCGCTGGTGCCGCTGGTGGCCGAGAACCGGATGCGGGTCAACGCCCTGCTGGACCAGATCCCGCTGTTGCCGCGCAACATCGCGCACTCCGACGAGCAGCACGAGGCGATCGTCGGCGCCATCCTGGCCGCAGACGCCGCCGCGGCGGCCGACGCCATGTGCGCGCACCTGGCCGGCTCGGCCGCGCTGCTGCACGGGTTCCTGGACTAGATTGCCTTCCATGGAGGACGCGTCGGTGGTGCAGAAGGCGTCATCGGCGCTTGCCGACGTCGACACCTCCGAATGGGCGCGCCGGTTCGACCTGCTCTCGGACCCGCATCGCCTGGAGATCCTGCTCAGCCTGCACCGGGTTCCGGGCATCTGTGTCAGCGACCTGGCCGCCGCGCTGGGGCGATCCGAAAATGCGGTGTCGCAGGCACTTCGGGTGCTGCGCGGGCAGGGCTGGGTGACCAGCAGCCGAGCGGGCCGTTCGGTCAGCTACCGGCTCGCCGACGACATCGTGCACGACCTGCTGCATTGGATCGGTGCGGGTCACAACTGATCCGCGATTTCCGGACATTTCCGGCCAGGTTCGGATCAGCATGGATTCATGAACGCCACCGAGACGGATTCTGCCGACGCCGACCGCGCACTCAAGCTCAGACACCGCGCCCTGTGGGCCTCCGGCGACTACGTCGCGGTGGCCACCGAACTCATCCCCGAACTCGGCTCCGAACTGGTCAGGGCCTGCCGGGTCGGCGCCGGTGACCGGGTCCTCGACGTCGCCGCCGGCGCGGGTAATGCCGCCATCCCGGCCGCGTGCGCCGGGGCATCGGTCACGGCCGCCGACCTCACCCCCGAACTGTTCGCCGCGGGCCGCACCCGCGCCGCGCAACAGGGCGTCGGGCTGGACTGGGTGGAGGCCGATGCGGAGGCGATGCCGTTCGCGGACAACGCCTTCGACATCGTGATGTCCTGCGTGGGCGTCATGTTCGCGCCCCGGCACCAGGCCAGTGCCGACGAACTCGTGCGGGTATGCCGTCCGGGCGGCACCATCGGGCTGATCAACTGGACGCCGACGGGTTTCATCGGGCAGCTGTTCGCCACCATGAAGCCGTTCGCGCCGCCGCCCCCTCCCGGTGCGAGTCCGGCACCGTTGTGGGGTGACGAAACCCATGTGAGCGAATTGTTCGGTGACCGGGTCACCGGCGCCGACATGCAACGCCGGACGGTGCGCCTCGATCACTGCAGCGAACCGCTGGAGTTCCGCGAGTACTGGAAGCGCAACTACGGACCCACCATCGCGGTCTACGCAGCCAACGCCGACCGGCCCGACCGGCTTGCCGCGCTGGACGACGCCTTCCTCGAATTCCTGGCGTCATCCCGGCGGGATGACGGCTGGGAGGCGGAGTACCTGCTGGTGACGGCGACCAGGCGCTGAACTCAGTCCAGCAGACCCAGCAGTGCGTTCTCGATCACCTCGGGCAGCGCGGGGTGGATCCAATACTGGCCGGTGGCAACCTCTTTGGCGGTCTGGCCGAAGCTGATCGCCTGGATCAGCGGCTGGATGATGGAGGACGCCTGATGGCCCATGATGTGGGCGCCCAGCAGCTTGCCGGTGGCGCGGTCGCCGATGAGTTTCGCGACGCCGGTGTGGTCCTCCATGGCCCACCCGTAGGCGGTGTCGCTGTAGTCCTGCACCTTGACCACGATGTCGTGGCCGGCCTCGCGGGCCTCGGCCTCGGTGAGCCCGACGGTGGCCATCTGGGGATCGGTGAACACCGCCGACGGTACGAACCGGTGATCGCTGGCCACCATGGCCGCGGTGTCGTCCCAGTCGCGCAGCAGGTTGTGCCGGACCACCCGCATCTCGTGATTGGCCACATGTTTGAGCTGATACGCCGAGGACACGTCGCCCAGGGCCCACACCCCGCGCGCGGAGGTGCGCTGGTACTCGTCGACCACGACCATGCTGCCGTCGAGCTGGACCCCGGCCAGATCGGCGTCCAGCTGATCGCCGTTGGGCTTGCGGCCGGTGGCCACCAGCAACATGTCCGCGACCAGCTCGGAACCGTCGTCGAGTTCCAATACGACACCGTCACCGCCCTGCGGGCGCGACCCGACCACGTTGGTGTGCGTGCGCAGATCCCACTTGGCCGCCGCCAGATCGGTGAACCGGTGGCAGACCGTCTCATCGCAGTGGGTCAGCATTCCGGGTCCGCGCACCACGACGGTGATGCGCACTCCGAGCGCGGAGAACACGTGCGCGAATTCCGCGGCCACGAAACCGCCGCCGACGATCACCAGGTGCTCGGGCAGCGCCGCGATCCGCATGATGTTGTCGCTGGTGTAGTACTGCACACCGCATTCGGTGATGGCCGGCGGCACGACGGCGCGGGCCCCGGCGGCGATCACCACCTGATCCGAGCTGAACTCCGCACCGTCCTCGGCGCGCAGTGTGTAGCGTCCGTCGGCGGCGCCGGTGAACCGGGTGTGGCTGCCGTACACGTCGATGTTGGTCATGCTGCGCTTGTAGGCTTCGCCGCCGGCCGCGATCGGGTCGATACGGCCGAAGACCCGCGACACGATGTCGGGCCAGCGCACCTTGTCGATGTGGGAGTCGATGCCGAAGCGGGAACTCTCCCGGATGGTCTGCGCGACCTCCGCGGCGTAGACGAACATCTTGGTGGGGATGCAGCCGACGTTCAGGCAGGTGCCGCCGAAGGTGCCCTGTTCGCAGATCGCCACGCGCATATCGCCGTAGCGGGCGTCGAACTCGGCGTTGGGGATGCTGTTCCCCGAGCCGGTCCCGATGATGGTCAGGTCGTAGTGCTCCACGCGGGCCGTCCTTATCCGGAATGTGGTGTGGTCGATGGTGCCCCGGTCCTGAGATACCAGTCCAGCCACCTGTCCAGTTCGTAATAGGCGGCCGACCGCGGCTCGGCGAGCGACAGGAAGACATCGTGTTTGGCGTCGGTGATCGGTACCACCGTAAGCCGGTTGCCGACACAGCCCGCCCACCGGGCGATCTGGGCGACGTCGAGCACGGCGTCGCCGCGCTGGATGAGTTCCGGTTCGGGGGATTCGGTGACGCTGTGATCCGAGCGCAGGATCAGGCTGGGCACGCCGACGTCCAGGCCGCGGTGCAGTCGCAACTGGGCGCGCCGGATCGCGTTGATCCAGCCGAACGTCACCGGGAATCCGCCGACCGGCTTCCACTCCAGGTTGTATTCGAACTCCCCGGAGTAGTCGCGGTGCAGGCTGGTCCCGTATCCGCCCGCCGTCGGTTTGCGGACCACCTGCATCTTGCGCAGCCGAGCCAGCGCGATCAGCGCGGCCGAGGTCGGCGGGGTACGCAGGATCGCCGGTCCGTGCAGGTCGAGGAACGGGCTGTTGAGCACCAGCCCGCTGATCGGGGTGCTCACCTGGCGGCTGCGCAGCCGGTCCAGCCACAGCGACACGATCAGCCCGCCCGCCGAATGCCCGTACATCAGCACGTCGGCGGCGCCGACGGCGTCCAGCGCGGCTTCCAGCGCGCCGTCATAGTGCGCCAGATTGGAGGTGAAGTGCGGGGTCTGGCCGTCCCGGCGGGACCGGCCGCACTTGGGCAGATCGAGGGCATAGAAGGCGAATCCCCGGCCGGCGAAGTGATCGGCCAGCTCGGTGTGGAAGAAATAGTCGGTGTAGCCGTGCACCGCCAGCACGGCGCGCTCCCGGTGATTCTCCCCGTCGCTTCGCTCGCCCCGACCCGGCGGTTCACCACGACGGATGAGGGTGGCCACGAGGTCGCCCTCCCCATCGGGATCGGCGCCCAGGGCCAGCGGCCGCTGCCAATAGCCAGGTAATACGTCAGGCTCCCAGCCGGTCACCTCAGCCACTCTAGTGACCTGCACGGCCCGACCGCTTCTCTTGTCACCGGCGGGATAACCTTATTGCGTGTCTGACCCGAAAGTAGCCAAGACAGACGTCGTGCTCGTCGGCGCTGGAATCATGAGCGCCACGCTCGGTGCGCTGCTGCGCCTCCTGGAACCCGACTGGTCGATCACCATGATCGAACGCCTCGACGGTGCCGCCGCCGAGAGCAGCGATCCGTGGAACAACGCCGGTACCGGTCACTCCGCGCTCTGTGAGCTGAACTACACGCCGCAGAAGTCCGACGGCTCCATCGACACCGCCAAGGCCATCACGGTCAACGAGCAGTTCCAGGTGTCGCGCCAGTTCTGGGCCTACGCGGTGGAGAACGGTGTGCTGCCCGATGTGCGCAGCTTCCTCAACCCGATCCCGCACGTGAGCTTCGTGCACGGTGCGGCGAACGCGCAGTACCTGAAGGCCCGGCACGCGGCGCTGGTGACCAACCCGCTCTTCGCCTCGATGGAGTACATCGACGACAAGGACGAGTTCGCCCGCCGGCTTCCGTTGATGGCGGCCAAACGCGACTACACCGATCCCGTCGCGCTGAACTGGACACAGGCCGGCACCGATGTGGACTTCGGCTCGTTGTCGCGTCAGCTGATCGGCTACACCGCCAACAACGGCATGACCACCCTGTTCGGCCACGACGTGCGCGATCTGCACAAGGAATCCGACGGCAGCTGGACGGTGAAGGTCGTCAACCGGCGCACCGGCGCCAAGAGCAAGATCAACGCCAAGTTCGTGTTCGTGGGCGCCGGTGGCGGCGCGCTGCCGTTGCTGCAGAAGGCCGGTATCCCGGAGGCCAAGGGCTTCGGTGGTTTCCCGGTCGGCGGGCAGTGGTTGCGTACCGACAATCCCGAGCTCGCGGCAGCCCACCAGGCGAAGGTGTACGGCGCACCGCCGCTGGGTGCTCCGCCGATGTCGGTGCCGCACTTGGACACCCGCGTCATCAACGGCCGGTCCTACCTGCTGTTCGGTCCTTTCGCGGGCTGGACGCCGAAGTTCCTCAAGCAGGGAAAGTTCACCGACCTGCCGCTCTCGGTCAAGCCGAACAACATCGGTTCCATGCTCGGCGTCGGGCTCACCGAGATGAGCCTGGTGAAGTATCTGCTCGGCCAGCTTGCCCTCAGTGAGGCCGACCGTGTGAACGATCTGCGGGTATTCGCGCCCAGCGCACAGGATTCCGACTGGGACCTCGCCATCGCCGGTCAGCGGGTCCAGGTGATCCGCCGCAAGGGTGCCGGTGGTGTTCTCGAGTTCGGCACCACCGTGCTCACCGCCGGTGACGGCAGCATCGCCGGTCTGCTGGGCGCCTCCCCGGGCGCCTCGACGGCCGTGCCCGCCATGCTGGAGGTGATGGAACGTTGCTTCGCCGATCAGTACGAGGGCTGGCTGCCCAAGCTCAAGGAGATGGTCCCCTCGCTCGGCATCAAGCTGTCGGGGGAGCCCGCGCTGTTCCAAGAGGTGTGGGATTACGGCACCAAGGTCCTCAAGCTGGATGCGCCCGCGCCCGTATGACGGTCGCGCTGCGCCGAAGCTGGGCCAAGGATCTGGATGCGGCGACGCTCTATGAGCTGCTGAAGCTGCGCGTCGAGGTCTTCGTCGTCGAACAAGCCTGTCCGTACCCGGAACTCGACGGCCGCGATCTGCTCGCCGAGACGCGCCATTTCTGGCTGGAAGGCGTTGACGGTCAGGTGATCTCGACGCTGCGCCTGATGGAGGAACATCCCGGCGGGGAGAAGGTGTTCCGGATCGGCCGGGTGTGCACCAAACGCGCCGACCGCGGGCACGGGCACACCTCACGGCTGATGCAGGCCGCCATCGCCGAGGTGGGCAACTATCCGTGCCGCATCGATGCCCAGGCCTATCTGCAGGACATGTACAGCGCGCACGGGTTCGTGCGCGACGGTGACGAATATGTGGAAGACGGTATCCCGCACGTGCCGATGATCCGGCCGGGAGCAGTGGCGCTGTGACGCGATCTGTTGCCCCCGTGCACTATCCCTTCAGCGCGCTGGTGGGCCACGACCGGCTGCGCCTGGCATTGGTGCTCTGTGCGGTGCGCCCCGATATCGGCGGTGTGCTGATCCGCGGCGAGAAGGGCACCGCGAAATCGACTGCGGTGCGCGCGCTCGCGGCGGTCTTGTCCCAGGTCGACGACGATGCCCGACTGGTCGAGTTGCCGATCGGCGCGACCGAGGACCGGGTGGTCGGTTCACTGGACCTRCAGAAGGTGCTGCGCGACGGCGAGCACGCCTTCTCACCGGGCCTGCTTGCCCGTGCCCACGGTGGCGTGTTGTACGTCGACGAGGTCAACCTGCTGCACGACCATCTGGTCGATGTGCTGCTCGACGCGGCCGCGATGGGCCGGGTGCACATCGAACGCGACGGCGTATCGCATTCCCACGACGCGCGTTTCGTGCTGATCGGCACGATGAATCCCGAAGAGGGTGAACTGCGCCCACAGCTGCTCGACCGTTTCGGGTTGACCGTCGACGTGGCCGCCTCGCGTGATGTCGATGTCCGGGTGCAGGTGATCCGCTCCCGGCTGGCCTTCGAGGCCGACCCGCCGGGATTCGCCGCCCGCTACGCCGAGGCCGATGCCGAGCTGGCCAGGCAGATCGCTGCAGCGAGGCTGGCATTGGCCGATGTGGTGCTGCCGGACAACGAGTTACGGCGCATAGCGGCCCTGTGCGCCGCCTTCGACGTGGACGGTATGCGCGCCGATCTGGTGCTCGCGCGCACCGCGGTGGCGCACGCGGCCTGGCGGAGGAGTCAGGACGGGGACGAAGCGACGGGGAAGATCACCGTCGAAGAGGAAGACATCCGGGTGGCTGCCGAGCTGGCGCTGCCGCACCGCCGCCGGCGCGACCCCTTCGATGACCCGGGCCTGGACCCGGATCGTCTCGACGAGGCGCTCTCGCAGACCGAAGAGGCCCCCGAGGACCCCGAACCCGACCCGGAGCCGCCCGGTGGCGGCGGCGTGGATGATCCCGCGGAAAGCTCAGCGCCACAGACCGATTCGTCGGGCAACGGCCAGCAGAAGGACGGCGGGCAGCCGTCGGGTAACGGTGCCCCGCCCACCCGGTCCAGCGCACCGCCGTCGGCCACCTTCCGCACCAAGGCGCTGGTGGTGCCCGGTGTCGGCGAGGGCGCCCCGGGCCGGCGTTCGCGGGCCCGCAACCGCACCGGCAGTACCGTGGGCTCCACCGAGGTGCCCGGCGAGGGGCACGGCACCCACGTGTTCGCGACGCTGTTGGCCGCGGTCAACAACCAGCGCCGGCCGGGCCGGCCCCGGGTGCAACCCGATGACGTCCGCCGCGCCGTGCGGGAGGGCCGGGAAGGCAACCTGGTGATCTTCGTGGTCGACGCCTCCGGGTCGATGGCGGCGCGGGACCGGATGTCCGCGGTCGGCGGCGCCACGCTGTCGTTGCTGCGCGATGCCTACCAACGCCGCGACAAGGTCGCCGTCATCACCTTCCGCGGTCAGCGCGCCGATGTGCTGCTGCCGCCCACCTCCTCGGTGTACATCGCCGGACGGCGGCTGGCCCGCTTCGACACCGGCGGCAAGACGCCACTGGCACAAGGGCTGCTGGCCGCCCGCGATGTGGTGCTGCGAGAGAAGGCGCGCGATCGGGCCCGTCGCCCGCTGGTCGTGGTGCTCACCGATGGGCGGGCCACCGGTGGCCCGGACCCGCTGGGCCGGACCCGGACGGCCGCCCGCCTGCTTGTCGCCGAGGGCGCCGCTGCCGTCGTGGTGGACTGCGAGACGTCCTTCGTGCGTCTGGGTTTGGCCGAGCAGTTGGCCCAGCAGCTGGAAGCGCCCGTGGTCCGCCTGGCCCAGCTGCAGGCCGGCGAGCTGACATCGCTGGTCAAGACCGCCGCGTAGGAGGCACCGTGCCACAGGGACAACCGCTGACCGTGCCCGATGACGGGCTGACCACCAGGGCGCGCCGCAACGCCCCGCTGCTGGCGGTGCACACCGGTCCCGGTAAGGGGAAGTCGACGGCGGCGTTCGGGATGGCGTTGCGCGCCTGGAACCAGGGTTTCGATATCGCGGTGTTCCAGTTCGTGAAGAGTGCGAAATGGAAAGTGGGCGAGGAGAGCGCCTTTCGGGAGCTCGGCAAGCTGCACGAGGAGCACGGCACCGGCGGGCCCGTGCAGTGGCACAAGATGGGGTCGGGCTGGTCCTGGACCCGTAAGCAGGGCAGCGATGTCGACCACGCCGAGACCGCGCGCGACGGGTGGGCCGAGATCAGCCGCCGGATCGCCGAGCAGCGCCACGACTTCTATGTGCTCGACGAGTTCACCTACCCGCTCAAGTGGGGCTGGATCTCCACCGACGAGGTGATCGCGACGCTGGCCGACCGCCCGGGTAACCAGCATGTGGTGATCACCGGCCGGGACGCCCCGCAGGCGCTGATCGAGGCCGCCGACCTGGTGACCGAGATGACCAAGGTCAAGCACCCGATGGACGCCGGCCGCAAGGGCCAGCGCGGTATCGAATGGTGAGCACCCCCGCCGTCATCGTCGCCGCGCCCGCTTCCGGTAGCGGAAAGACCACCGTGGCAACGGGTTTGATGGGTGCGCTGCGCCGCGCCGGGCACCGGGTGGCACCGTTCAAGGTCGGTCCCGACTTCATCGATCCCGGGTACCACGCGCTGGCCACCGGTCTGCCCGGCCGCAACCTGGACCCGGTGATGCTGGGGGAGTCGTTGATCGGCCCGCTCTACCGGCACGGCACCGCGGGTGCGGACATCGCCGTCGTCGAAGGGGTGATGGGGTTGTTCGACGGCCGCATCTCCGAGGACGGGGTGGGCCCGGCCCGCGGATCCACCGCACACGTCGCCGGCCTGCTCGGCGCCCCGGTGGTGCTGGTGGTCGACGCGCGCGGCCAGAGCCACAGCATTGCCGCGCTGCTGCACGGCTTTTCGACCTACGACACCTCGATCCGGCTGGCCGGGGTGATCCTGAACCGGGTCGGGACCCCGCGCCACGAGCAGGTGCTGCGCCAGGCGTGCGAACACGCCGGTGTGCCGGTGCTCGGGGCGATTCCGCGCACCGCCGAACTCGAGGTGCCCTCACGCCACCTCGGACTGGTGACCGCCGTCGAATACGGTGCGCTGGCCGAACGTGCCGTGGGCGCAATGACCGATCTGGTGGCCCACCATGTCGATATCGCGGCCCTGGTCGCCGCCGCTGCCAGCGGGGTGAGCGCGGATCCGTGGTCGCCGGCGGCCGTCGAACCGAGCAGCAGGGTGACCGTCGCGCTGGCCGCGGGGCGGGCGTTCAGCTTCGGCTATGCCGAACACCGGGAGCTGCTGACCGCCGCGGGCGCCGACGTCGTCGACTTCGATCCGCTGGTCGACGGGCTGCCCGAAGACACCGCCGCCCTGGTCATCCCGGGTGGCTTCCCCGAGCAGTTCACCGCCGAACTGTCGGCCAACGAGACCGTGCGTGCCCAGATCCGGTCGCTGGCCGGCGCCGGTGCCCCGGTGCACGCCGAATGCGCCGGCCTCACCTATCTGGTCGATGACCTCGACGGAGTGCCGATGTGCGGGGTGCTCGCCGGTTCGGCCCGGTTCACCGAGCGGCTCACCCTGGGGTACCGGGATGCCGTGGCGGTCACGGATTCGCCGCTGCATACCGTCGGCGAGCGCGTCAGCGGCCATGAATTCCACCGCACCGCAGTGACTTTCGGCCAGGATTATCCCAGTGCCTGGGGTTTCAGCTCGGCGGCCGGCGCGCGGGTGGCCGACGGTGCGGTGCTCGGCGGTGTGCATGCCGGTTACCTGCATACACACCCGGCGGCGCACCCCCATGCCAGCTCCCGCTTCGTCGCGGCGGCCGCAACCTTTAAGCTCGGCGGGTGACAGAGAACGCCTACCTGGTCGGCCTGCGTCTGGAAGGCCGCAAGGTCGTGGTGGTGGGCGGCGGCACGGTGGCCCAGCGGCGGCTCCCGTTGCTGATCGCCGCCGGTGCCGATGTCCATGTGATCACCCGCGCGGCCACCCCGTCGGTGGAGGCGTTCGCGCCGATCACGTTGACGTTGCGCGATTTCCGTGACGAAGATCTCGACGGCGCCTGGTATGTGCTGGCGGCCACCGATGATGCCGACGTCAACGCCGCGATCGTGGCCGGCGCCGAACGCCGCCGCATCTTCTGCGTGCGTGCCGACGTGGCCATCGAGGGCACCGCCGTCACCCCCGCCTCCTTCGACTACGACGGACTGTCGGTCGGCGTGCTGGCCGGCGGCGAACACCGCCGCTCTGCGGCCATCCGCAACGCCATCCACGACGCCCTGCAGACCGGTGTGATCGCCGACCGCAGCGGTGACCCCGACGATGTGGTGCGCGAGGGCGTGGCGCTGGTCGGTGGCGGGCCCGGCGACCCGGAGCTGATCACGGTGCGCGGCCGCCGGCTGCTGGCGCACGCTGACGTGGTGGTCGCCGACCGGCTCGCCCCGCCGGAACTGCTCGCCGAGCTGGGACCGCATGTCGAGGTGATCGACGCCGCCAAGATCCCGTACGGCCGCGCGATGGCGCAGGAGGCGATCAACAACGTCCTGATCGACCGCGCCAAGGCGGGCAAGTTCGTCGTCCGGCTCAAGGGCGGGGACCCGTTCGTCTTCGCGCGCGGCTATGAAGAGGTGATCGCGTGCGTCGAAGCCGGGGTTCCGGTCACCGTGGTGCCGGGTGTGACCAGCGCCATAGCGGTTCCCGCGCTGGCCGGCGTCCCGGTCACCCACCGCCACGTCACCCATGAGTTCGTGGTGGTCAGCGGCCATGTTGCGCCGGACCACCCCGAATCGTTAGTGAATTGGGATGCGCTGGCCGCGATGTCGGGCACGATCGTGTTGCTGATGGCCGTCGAGCGCATCGAGCTTTTCGCCGCCGTGTTGCTGGCAGGCGGTAGACCAGCGGATACGCCGGTGATGGTGGTCCAGCACGGCACGACCGCCGCGCAGCGAACGGTGCGCGCGACGCTTGCCGATGTCGGCGAGAGGGTGCGTTCGGAGGGGATTCGACCGCCCGCAATCATCGTGATCGGGCCCGTGGCGGGCTTCGGCAGTTAAAGGATTCTTAAGATTACTGTAAGGTAACCCGGTATGACTGCTCTCAACGACGCTGGGCGCAAAGCCGGCCGCCGAGACGACGCAGATGGCAGCAACCGGGCCCTTCCAGTACACGTCGGCCGGGGGGATATGCGGCAAAACAGCAGGTTACCGGCATGGGTGCCGCCCTGGAACTTCATCGCCGCGGTCATTGCCATCGGCGGCATGCAGCTGCTCGCGACGATGGACAGCACCGTTGCGATCGTGGCGCTTCCTAAGATCCAGGATGAGCTGGGCCTCTCCGATGCAGGTCGTAGCTGGGTCATCACCGCCTACGTGCTGACCTTCGGTGGCCTGATGTTGCTGGGTGGACGCCTCGGCGACACCATCGGCCGCAAGCGCACCTTCATCGTCGGCGTCGCGCTCTTCACCATCGCCTCGGTGCTGTGCGGCGTCGCGTGGGATGAGGCCACTCTGGTCATCGCGCGCCTGCTGCAGGGCGTCGGCGCCGCCATCGCCTCACCGACCGGCCTCGCGCTGATCGCCACCACCTTCCCCAAGGGCCCCGCCCGGAACTCGGCCACCGCGGTGTTCGCCGCCATGACCGGCGTCGGCTCGGTCATGGGTCTGGTCGTCGGCGGCGCGCTCACCGAGGTGTCCTGGCGCTGGGCGTTCCTGGTGAACGTGCCGATCGGCCTGATCATGCTGTACCTGGCCCGCACTCACCTGACCGAGACCCACCGCGCCCGGATGAAGCTGGACGCCACCGGCGCGATCCTCGCGACGCTGTTCTGCACCGCCGCGGTGTTCGGATTCTCGATGGGACCGGAGAAGGGCTGGCTGTCGCCGCTCACGCTGGGCTCGGGTGCCGCGGCCTGCGTGTTCGGACTGGCATTCCTCTACGTCGAACGCACCGCGGAGAACCCGGTGGTGCCGTTCTCGCTCTTCCGTGATCGCAACCGGGTGGCCACCTTCATCGCGGTGTTCCTGGCCGGCGGCGTGATGTTCACCCTGACCGTGCTGATCGGCCTGTACGTGCAGGACATCATGGGTTACAGCGCGCTGCGCGCCGGTATCGGGTTCATCCCGTTCGTGGTCGCCCTCGGCGTGGGCCTGGGGTTGTCCTCGCAACTGGTCTCGCGGTTCGCGCCGCGCTGGCTGGTGATCTCCGGTGGCGTGTTCGTGCTCGCCGCGATGATCTACGGCTCCACGCTCAACGGCGACATCCCGTACTTCCCGAATCTGGTCATCCCCATCACGGTCGGTGGGTTCGGTATCGGCATGATCGTGGTTCCGCTGACCGTCTCGGCGATCGCCGGGGTGGGCTTCGACGAGATCGGCCCGGTCTCGGCGATCGCGCTGATGCTGCAGAACCTCGGTGGACCCGTGGTGCTGGCCATCATCCAGGCCGTCATCACCTCGCGGACGCTGTACCTGGGCGGCACGACCGGCCCGGTCAAGAACATGAACGAGGCGCAGCACAACGCGCTGGACGCCGGCTACACCTACGGCCTGCTGTGGGTGGCCGCGGTCGCCGTCGTGGTCGGTGCGGTGGCGCTGTTCATCCGCTACACCGCGGAGGAAGTGGCGCACGCCCAGGAGGTCAAGGACGCGATCGACGCCGGAGAGCTGGACGGCTGAGGAAGTCCCGCACCAGCGGCACGACCTCACCCAGATGCGTCTCCAGCAGCCAGTGCCCGCCGTCGAAGGTGTGCAGCTCGGCGTCCGGCAGATCGCGTAGATAGGCCCGCGCGGACGCTTCGGGCATGTACCCGTCGTGGATACCCCACACGATCAGCGTGGGTGGACGGTGCTCACGCAGGTAGGCCTGTTCGGCGTCGAATCGCTTGAGGGTGGATGGTTGGTCCTCCAGCAGCCGGATCAGGTTGGCGATGCGCTGCGGGGTCGACATCAGACCCCAGTGCAGGGTCCACAGATCGGGGCTGATCCGGTCCGCGAGTGCCGCGGGCAGTTCGCCGACGAACTCACTGCGAAACCCCTCCGGTGTCACGTGCTCGGCGATGGTGCGCCGGGCCTGCGGGCCGGGGTTCTCCCACGCCGCTTTGAGGAAGTCGTACTTCGGGCCGAACACGTCGGGGTAGATGTCGCCGTTCTGGATGATCAGACCGGTGACGCGGTCGGGCGCCGACATCGCCAGCTGCAGACCGAATTGCGAGCCGTAGTCGTGCAGCCAGAGTGTGTAGGAGTGCAGACCCACACCGTCGGCGAAGGCGCCCAGAAAGCGGGCGTAGGCATCGAAGGTGTAGCCGAAGTCCCGCGGCGCGGGCGTCGCACTGTGGCCGAAGCCCGGCAGGTCCGGTGCCAGCAACCGCCAGCGATCGCCCAGCGCCGGCAGCAGATTGCGGAACGCGTAGGACGAACACGGATAACCGTGGGGGAGCAGCACCACCGGCGCATCCGCGGGGCCTGCCTCCCGGTAGAAGGTGTCGATCCCATCGATGACGATGCGACGGTGCCGGACGGGGACGGGTGCCGGATCGGTCATGTGAGGTGTCTTGCCCACCGCCCAGGACACCAAACACGGAGCGAAAAAAATTCGCGGAATGCATGTTTGGCCCCGTGCGTTACAGGGTAGAGGCTGGTTGATGCCATCTTCGTGCGCCACATTGTGCGCACCCGGTAGTGCTGTGCGTCGAAATTACACCCATGTAACTTGTCCACACCTGTGCATGAATCGTGTGGATAACCTTCCCGTCGGTCGCCGTCGGTAGGGTTGGAACCCATGTCTGGGTCGCAGAGTTCGGGTACGCGGCTGTCGGAAAGCGTGCTCGGTCCGGCCATCGTCGCGATCACCGGAATGCAGCTGATGGCCACGCTGGACGGCACCATCGTCATCGTCGCCTTACCCCGCATGCAGGCCGAATTGGCGCTGTCTGATGCCGGCAAGAGCTGGGTCATCACCGCGTATGTCCTCGCGTTCGGCGGCCTGCTGCTGCTCGGCGGCCGGATCGGGGACGCGGTCGGGCACAAGCGGGCGTTCCTGGCCGGCGTCGGCACCTTCACCATCGCCTCTCTGGTGTGCGGCCTGGCCACCGACGAGATCACCCTCATCGCCGCCCGTGCGCTGCAGGGCGTGGGCGCCGCGGTGGCCGCGCCCACCGGCCTGGCTCTGATCGCCACCACCTACGCCGTCGGGCACGCCCGGAACAAGGCACTGGCGGTATCGGCCGCGATGCAGGGCCTCGGCTCGGTGCTCGGGCTTATCTTGGGCGGTGCGCTGACCGAGCTGTCGTGGCGCTGGGCCTTCCTCATCAATGTGCCGATCGGCATCGCCATCATCTTCGTCGCGACGGTGTGGCTGGCCGAGACCCGGCACGAACGGCTGACTCTCGATGTCTCCGGCGCGCTGCTGGCGACGCTGGCCTGTACCGCCGCGGTGCTGGTGTTCACCCAGGGCCCGCCGCGCGGCTGGGTCGATCCGTGGGTCTTCGCCGCGGCTGCCGCGACGGTGCTGGCGCTGGTCGCCTTCGTCGTCGTCGAACGGCGAGCGGACAACCCGCTGGTGCCGTTCTCGGTGTTCGACAACCGCAGCCGCGTCGCGACCTTTGTGGCGTACTTCCTGGCCGGTGGCGTGATGCTGACGGTCAGCGTGATGATCGGCCTGCTGGTCCAGGATGTGCTCGGTTACTCCGCGCTGCACGCCGGCATCTGCTTCATCCCCTTCGCGCTCGGTATGGGTGTCGGCAACCTGGCGGCCACCCGGTTCGCGCCGCGCTTCGCACCGCGCTGGCTGGTCATCGGGGCGGGCAGCCTGGTGCTGGCCGCGATGCTGTTCGGGTCGACGCTGGAACGCGATGTGCCGTACTTCCCGGATCTGGTGGTGCTGTTCGTGCTGGGCGGCCTCGGCATCGGGGTGATCTCGGTGGTGCTGCCGCTGTGCGCGGTCGCCGACGTCCCGCCGCGGGACATCGGACCGGTGTCGGCGGTGACCCTGATGGTCTACAACCTGGGTGGCCCGATCGTGCTCGTCGTCATCCAGGCGGTGCAGACTTCCCGCACGCTCTACCTGGGCGGGACGACGGGCCCGGTGCACGATATGACGCCGGCCCAACTCGACGCGCTCGGTCACGGCTACACGTACTCGCTGCTGTGGGTGGCCGGTATCGCGGTGTTGGTCGGTGTCGCCGCGCTGGGCATCGGATTCACCGCCCGCCAGATCGCCAGCGCGCAACACACCAAAGAAGCCGTCGAGGCAGGGGAACTGTGAACCCGACACGTCAGCAGATCTCCGATGCCACCGGCGCGCTGGGCTGGCGGCTGGTCCTGGGGGCGCTGCGGGCACAGGTGCGGGTGAGCACACTGGCCGAAGCGGCCGAGGTCGCCACGCTGGCCGCGGCGGCGTGCCCGGATGCCCCCGGGCAGCTGTCGCTGGACCTGCGCGACGATCGCGTGCTGCTGGCAGTGCAGTCCGAGGCGCACGGTGCGGTGACCGATCAGGATCTGGAGCTCGCCGGGCAGCTGGCCGGCGCGCTGCAGGCCGCACGCAGGACACTCGAACCCGGCGCCGGTCTGCAGGCGTTCGAGATCGCCATCGACGCCCTCGACATCGCCGCGGTGCGGCCGTTCTGGAAGGCCGTCACCGGCTACACGGACGCGCGCAGCACGACAGATCTGCACCGCGGCCTGGTCGACCCGGCCGGGCGCGGACCGGCGATCTGGTTCCAGCAGATGGATTCGCCACGCCCGCAACGCAATCGGATTCACATCGATGTCGACGTCCCACACGATGTGGCCGCCGCTCGCATCGAGGCGGCGCTGGCCGCGGGCGGTGTCCTGCTCAGCGATCACGCCGCTCCCGCGTTCTGGGTGCTCGCCGACGCCGAGGGTAACGAGGCATGCGTCTGCACCTGGCAGGGCCGCGACTAGGCTGGCCCGCTGTGATCACCCGTATGTCCGAGCTGTTCCTGCGAACCCTGCGTGACGATCCCGCAGACGCCGAAGTCCCCAGCCACAAGCTGCTGATCCGCGCCGGCTACGTGCGCGCCATCGGTCCCGGGATCTACAGCTGGCTGCCGCTGGGCCTGCGGGTGCTGCGCAAGATCGAGAACATCGTGCGCAGCGAGATGAACGCGATCGGCGGCCAGGAGATCCTGCTGCCCGCCCTGCTGCCGCGCGCCCCCTACGAGACCACCAACAGGTGGACCGAGTACGGCGACACCCTGTTCCGGCTGCAGGACCGGCGCAACAACGACTACCTGCTGGGCCCGACCCACGAGGAACTGTTCACCTTGACGGTCAAGGGGGAGTACTCCTCCTACAAGGACCTGCCGGTGCTGCTCTATCAGATCCAGACCAAGTACCGCGATGAGGCGCGTCCGCGCGCAGGCATCCTGCGCGGCCGCGAGTTCGTCATGAAGGACTCCTATTCCTTCGACGTCGACGAGGACGGACTCAAGACCGCCTACCACGCGCACCGCGAGGCCTATCAGCGCATCTTCAACCGGCTGAAGGTGAAATACGTCATCGTCTCGGCGGTGTCCGGGGCGATGGGCGGGAGCGCATCGGAGGAGTTCCTCGCCGAGAGCGAGGTCGGTGAGGACACCTTCGTGCGCTGCCTGGAATCCGGCTACGCCGCCAACGTCGAGGCCGTGATCACCAGGGCTCCCGCCGATGTGCCCATCGAGGGCCAGCCCGCCGCGCAGGTCCACGACACCCCGGACGCCCCGACCATCGCCACCCTGGTGGACTGGGCCAACTCGGCCAACCTCGCGCAGTTCGAGGGGCGCGCGGTCACCGCGGCGGACACCCTCAAGAACGTGCTGGTCAAAACCCGTGAACCCGGGGGCGAGTGGGAGCTGCTCGGGATCGGTGTGCCCGGTGACCGCGACATCGACGAGAAGCGCCTCGGTGCGGCGCTCGAACCGGCCGAGTTCGTGCTCCTCGACGAGGCCGACTTCGCCGCCAACCCCTTCCTGGTGAAGGGTTACGTCGGTCCGAAAGCGCTGCAGGACAACGGTGTCCGCTATCTGGTGGACCCGCGGGTGGTATCGGGCACGTCCTGGATCACCGGCGCCGACGAACCCAACAGGCATGTGGTGGGCCTCGTCGCCGGCCGCGACTTCACTCCCGACGGCACGATCGAGGCCGCCGATGTGCGCGACGGCGATCCGTCGCCGGACGGCGCCGGGGTGCTCACCTCCGCCCGCGGAATCGAGATCGGCCACATCTTCCAGCTGGGCCGCAAATACGCCGACGCGTTCGGCGCCGATGTGCTCGGCGAGAACGGCAAGCCGGTGCGGCTCACCATGGGCTCCTACGGCATCGGGGTGTCACGGATGGTCGCGGTGATCGCCGAGCAGCAGCACGACGAGATCGGGCTGCGCTGGCCGGCTTCGGTCGCGCCGTTCGACGTGCACGTCGTCATCGCGAACAAGGACGTCGGTGCTCGCGAGGGCGCCACCGAGTTGGCCGGCGAACTGTCCCGGCTGGGATTCGAGGTGCTGTTCGATGACCGCACCGCCTCGCCCGGGGTGAAGTTCAAGGACGCCGAACTGCTCGGTATGCCGTGGATCGTGGTGGTCGGGCGCGGCTGGGCCGACGGTGTCGTGGAACTGCGCAACCGGTTCACCGGTGAGGCCCGTGAACTCGCGGCCGACGGTGCGGCCGCCGAGGTGGCCGCCCAGCTGCGGGCCTAACCGGTCTTCTCGGGCCCGCCCGGGAAAGCCGTGGTGATCTGGGGGACACCCAGCACCTGGTTCCAGCGGGCGGCCAGCACCGCGGCCTGGGTCATCGCGGTCACCGCGAAGCCGCGATCCTCCGGTGTCTGTGCCTGTTCGGCCACGGCCCGCCACGCGGTGGCGGTGTCGGACTCCATCCGCACCGCCAGCTCGGCGGCGTCGCCGGGGTCGGTCACCTCCAGCGGCAGCTCGTAACCGGCCGCGGGCAGCGGCGGGGTCACCGAGTTTTCGGCCAGCATGACCAGGGCCTCCTCCCGGCGTGTCCGGTGCTGGGCCATCGACTCGGCCACCAGGGCATTGTCTTCGGGTGTGGAATGCGCCGACACCACGCCGTAGCCGTAGATCGCGCCGTGTTCGTTCGCGACCGCGTCGAACAACGAGGCCCGGGCGGCGTCGGTTGGCCGGTCCGGGTCGGGAGCGGGCTGCGGTGAGGTCATGCCTTCTTCTCCGGATCACCCAGTGCCACTTGGTAGGCGGCGGTGCAGGAGGCAGCGATGGAGCCCAGTAGTCCGGCCCGGTAGCCGGCCATCTGGGTGGCGACCCGGGCGGCATCCTCGGCCGACATGCGCAGCGCCTTGGCGACGTCGGTGACGGTCGGTTTCGCGGCCGGGGCCGTCGCGGCGCCGGTGGTCGTGGTCGGTGCTGCACTGGTGGTGGGCGTCTCGCCGTCGGTCAGCCGGGTGATCTCATCGGCGAGGGCACGGGCGTGCGCGGTGCGCTCGGCGGCGATGGCGGTGAGGGTGGCCACCATGTCCGGTGTGAGGGCCCGTCCGGGCGGCACCGTGGCGGCCTCACCGGCGAGCAGACTGTCGGCATTGGCGCGGTCGAACTGGGTCCGCAGGTCGGCAAGATCGGCCGGTGGAGGGGGCGGTGAACAGGCCGTCGTCCCGGCGAGCAACCCCACTGCCAACGTCGCGGGGACCGCGGCGATCAACAGGCGGCGCCGGGTCAGGGTGGGTGGGGCGCTCGGCACGCCCACATCCTGCCATGTTCTCCTGCACCCCTCGTTTGGTGATTGGCGGGACGCGCCTGGCGTATCGTTTGGTAACCGAACCCGGGTCCAGCCGACCGGGGAATGTGTCCGCACAACTCAAGATGAGGAGCTCGCCGTGGCATCGGATGACCCGCTGCGGTCTGCGCGATTACCGTCGCGGGAGCAGGTGATCGAACTCCTCGACGAGGAGTTCGCCCGGGCGGGCTACGAAGTCGAAGACGTGGTGCTCGGCGGTGGGCGTCCGCCCCGCCTCACCGTGATCGCCGATGCCGATGACGGTGTCGATCTGGATGCCATCGCCACCCTGTCGAAGGTGGCCTCGGCGGCCCTGGATGCCGCTGAGCAGGCCAATGGTGACTACGGCGCATACGTGCTGGAGGTGACCTCCCGCGGCGTCGACCGCCCGCTGACCACCGAAAAGCACTTCCGCCGGTCCCGCGGCCGCAAGGTCGAGGTCGCGCTGGCCGACGGGTCGAGCCTGACCGGCCGGATCGGGCAGACCGCCGACGGGGTGGTGCACCTCGTCGTCGCGGTGGGCAAGGATTACGAGGTCCGTCCCGTCGACGTCAGCGGGATCACCAAAGCAATTGTGCAAGTTGAGTTTTCGCCGCCGAATCGGCGTGAGTTGGAATTGTCCGAGCAGTCTGGAAAGGGGGGCGACGAATGAACATCGACATGGCGGCGCTTCATGCCATCGAGTCCGACAAGGGGATCTCGGTCGATATCGTCGTGGACACCATCAAGTCTGCGTTGCTGACCGCGTATCGGCACACCGAGGGCCACGAGGCCGACGCGCGTATCGACGTCRACCGCAAGACCGGTGTGGTCAAGGTGATGGCCAGGGAAAYCGATGACGACGGCAACCTGATCAACGAATGGGACGACACCCCAGAGGGATTCGGCCGTATCGCGGCGACCACCGCGCGTCAGGTGATCCTGCAGCGGCTGCGCGACGCGGAGAACGAGCGGATGTACGGCGAGTTCTCGGCGCGCGAGGGCGATATCGTCGCCGGCGTCGTGCAGCGGGACGCCCGGGAGAACACCCGCGGCAACGTGGTGGTCCGGGTCGGCACCGAGGCCAAGGGCTCCGACGGCATGATCCGGCCCGCCGAGCAGGTGCCCGGTGAGGGCTACGAGCACGGCGATCGGCTGCGCTGCTACGTCATCGGGGTGTCCCGCGGTGCCCGCGAGCCCAAGATCGAACTGTCGCGCACCCACCCGAACCTGGTGCGCAAATTGTTCGCGCTCGAGGTGCCCGAGATCGCCGACGGATCCGTCGACATCGTCGCGGTGGCGCGGGAGGCCGGTCACCGCTCCAAGATCGCCGTGGCATCGCGGGTGCCGGGTCTGAACGCCAAGGGGGCGTGTATCGGCCCGATGGGCCAGCGCGTCCGCAATGTGATGAGCGAACTGTCCGGCGAGAAGATCGACATCATCGATTACGACGAGGACCCGGCCCGGTTCGTCGCCCACGCGCTGTCGCCGGCCAAGGTCGTGTCGGTGACCGTCATCGACGAGAGCACCCGGGCGGCCCGGGTGGTGGTGCCGGACTTCCAGCTGTCGCTGGCGATCGGCAAGGAAGGGCAGAACGCCAGGTTGGCGGCCCGCCTCACCGGCTGGCGCATCGATATCCGCAGTGACGCGGCACCCGAACCCGCGGCCGGGTGAGCTATCCCGACACGCGATTGAAGTCTGGACGTCCGGGAACGGTAGACTGAGCCGTGATCCAGCGCGAGACTTCGGCCATCCCGGCTCGTGCGCATCGGAGCCCAGACGGACCGGTGCGGACGTGTGTGGGATGCCGGAAGCGAGAACTGGCCGTCGAACTGCTTCGAGTGGCCGCTGTATCCGACAGGCCCGGCAATTGCGCCGTGACTGTGGACTCAGCGGGTAACCTGCCGGGGCGGGGTGCTTGGTTGCATCCCGACCAGCAGTGTCTTGATGCGGCACTCCGTCGGCGAGCGTTCGTCCGAGCGTTGCGTATCACCGGTTCACCGGACACATCCGCGGTGGTCGAGTACGTCAACGCCTCACCGGGCGCTGAGGAATCCGGCCCCACCGGCTAGAGAACAGGTAGCGAAGAACATGAGCACACCGTGAAGTCCCGATGACCATGCGTCATAGCTAAACCCGAGGCGCGGCCCCACCACCGCTGTCGCCTCCAAACGAGGAGAAGTAGTGGCAGGTAAGGCCCGCGTGCACGAGTTAGCGAAGGAACTCGGTGTCACCAGTAAGGAAGTTCTCGCCCGTCTGAGCGATCAGGGCGAATTCGTCAAATCGGCGTCGTCGACGGTGGAAGCCCCCGTCGCACGCCGTCTGCGTGAGTCGTTCGGAGGCGGAAAATCCGCCCCGGCAGATGCTCCCGCAGCCAAGGCGCCCAGCAAGCCGGCATCGTCCGGCGGCGGCCCCAAGCCCGGCCCGAAGCCGGCACCGCAGGCTCCGCCTGCACCCCCGGCCCCGGCGGCCCCGGCCCCCGTGGCTCCCGCAGCCCAGGCCCCCGCGCCTGCTGCACCGGCGGCTCCGGCAGCTCCGGCCGAACCTCAGGCACCGGCTGCACCGGCGGCTCCCGCCGCATCGGCCGGTACCCAGACCCCCGGGCCCCGTCCGGGACCGACTCCGGGACCCAAGCCCGCGCCGCGCGCCCCGCGCGTCGGCAACAACCCGTTCTCCTCGCAGGCACCGGCCGAGCGTCCGGCCCCGCGTCCGCAGGCCGGCCCCGGCGGTCCCCGTCCGGGCCCCGGCCCCGGCGGCCCGCGTCCGGGCGCACCGCGTCCCGGTGGAGCCTCACCAGGCAACATGCCTCCCCGCCCGCCCGGCGCGCGTCCCGGTGCGACCGGTCGCCCAGGCGGTCCGCGTCCCGGTCCGGGCGGTCGTCCGGCTCCCGGTGGCCGTCCCGGTGGCGGTGGCGGCGGCGGTAACTACCGCGGCGGCGGCGCAGGCGGCGGTGCCGGTGCAGGTGCCGGTGCCGGCGGAGCAGCAGCCGGCGGTTTCCGCGGTCGTCCCGGCGGTGGTGGCGGCGGTGGCCGTCCCGGCCAGCGCGGCGGTGCCGCAGGTGCCTTCGGTCGTCCCGGCGGCGCGGTCCGTCGTGGACGCAAGTCGAAGCGGGCGAAACGCGCCGAATACGAGAACATGCAGGCCCCGGTCGTCGGTGGTGTGCGGTTGCCGCACGGCAACGGTGAGACCATCCGGCTGGCCCGTGGCGCATCGCTGGTGGACTTCGCCGACAAGATCAACGCCAACCCGGCATCGCTGGTGCAGGCCTTGTTCAACCTCGGTGAGATGGTCACCGCGACRCAGTCGGTGGACGATTCGACCCTCGAACTGCTCGGCAGCGAGATGAATTACGTCGTGCAGGTCGTGTCCCCGGAGGACGAGGACCGCGAACTGCTGCAGTCCTTCGACCTCACCTACGGCGAGGACGAGGGCGGCGAGGAAGATCTCGAATTCCGTCCGCCGGTCGTCACCGTCATGGGTCACGTCGACCACGGCAAGACCCGCCTGCTGGACACCATCCGGAACGCCAGCGTGCGCGAGGGTGAAGCCGGTGGCATCACCCAGCACATCGGTGCCTACCAGGTTGCCGTCGAGCATGAGGGTGCCGAGCGTCTCATCACCTTCATCGACACGCCCGGTCACGAGGCCTTCACGGCCATGCGTGCCCGTGGTGCGAAGGCCACCGATATCGCGATCCTGGTGGTCGCCGCCGACGACGGTGTCATGCCGCAGACGGTGGAGGCCATCAACCACGCGCAGGCGGCCGATGTGCCGATCGTGGTGGCGGTCAACAAGATCGACAAGGAAGGCGCGGACCCGCAGAAGATCCGGGCCCARCTCACCGAGTACAACCTGGTGGCCGAGGAGTATGGCGGCGACACCATGTTCGTCGACATCTCGGCGAAGAACGGCGTCAACATCCAGGCGCTCGAGGAAGCGGTCCTGCTGACCGCCGACGCGTCGCTGGACCTGCGGGCCAACCCCGACATGGAAGCCCAGGGTGTGGCGATCGAAGCGCACCTGGACCGTGGCCGTGGCCCGGTGGCGACCGTGCTCATCCAGCGCGGCACGCTGCGGGTCGGCGACTCGATCGTGGCCGGCGATGCCTATGGACGTGTTCGTCGCATGGTCGACGAGCACGGCGAGGACATCCACGAGGCGCTGCCGTCTCGTCCGGTCCAGGTCATCGGCTTCACGTCGGTGCCCGGTGCCGGTGACAACCTGCTGGTGGTCGACGAGGACCGGATCGCCCGGCAGATCGCCGATCGCCGCAGTGCCCGCAAGCGCAACGCGCTGGCGGCCCGCACCCGCAAGCGCATCAGCCTGGACGATCTCGATGCAGCGTTGAAGGAGACTTCGCAGCTGAACCTGATCCTCAAGGGCGACAACTCCGGCACCGTGGAGGCGCTGGAGGAGGCCCTGCTGGGTATCGAGATCGACGACGAGGTGGAACTGCGCGTCATCGACCGCGGTGTCGGTGGTGTCACCGAGACCAACGTCAACCTGGCGTCGGCGTCGAATGCCATCATCATCGGCTTCAACGTGCGTTCCGAGGGCAAGGCCACGGAGCTCGCCAACCGCGAGGGTGTCGACATCCGGTACTACTCGGTGATCTACCAGGCCATCGACGAGATCCAGAGCGCGCTCAAGGGCATGCTCAAGCCGGTCTACGAGGAGAAGGAGCTCGGCCGCGCCGAGATCCGGGCCATCTTCCGGTCGTCGAAGGTCGGCAACATCGCCGGCTGCCTGGTCACCTCCGGCATCATGCGCCGCAACGCGAAGGCGCGCCTGCTGCGTGACAACGTGGTGGTCRCCGAGACGGTCACCATCTCGTCGCTGAAGCGGGAGAAGGACGATGTCACCGAGGTGCGCGACGGCTACGAGTGTGGTCTGACGCTGACCTACAACGACATCAAAGAGGGCGACGTCATCGAGGCGTACGAACTCGTCGAGAAGGAACGCACCTAAGTCATGGTTGATGTTGGACGTGCACGCCGCCTGTCGAAGCGCATCGGCACGGTTGTGGCCTCTGCCATCGAGTTCGAGATCAAGGATCCCCCGTTGGCCTTCGTGACCGTCACGGACACGAAGGTGACGGGAGACCTGCACGACGCCACCGTCTACTACACGGTGCGCGGTGCGACGTTGCAGGACGAACCCGACTACGAGGGTGCGGCCGCGGCGTTGGAGCGGGCCAGGGGCATTCTCCGGAGCAAGGTCGGTGCGGCCACCGGAGTGCGCTTCACGCCGACGCTGGCTTTCGTGCTGGACAAGGTGCCCGAGACCTCGGCGCACATGGAGGCCCTGCTGGCCCGGGCCCGGGAGGCGGACGCCGATCTGGCCCGGATCCGGGAAGGCGCCAAGCCGGCGGGGGAGGCCGACCCGTACCGCGTGACTGCGGCCGACGGTGACGAGGCGACCGATGAAGAGGATGCGGGAGACCCGCGGCCGAACTGACGGTCATCACGACTGAGAGGTCCCGCACACCCCGGTGTGCGGGACCTTTCCGTGGGGAGGGTGCCGATGTCCACCGCGGCCTCGACCCGTAACGTGGACCGTGCGGTGGGGAAAGCGGGGGACCGAACGCGTACGACTCCGAGGACAACGATGACGGCGATCGATCCGATGACTGATATAGCCTCAGTGGGCTCCCGTGTCGATGCGGGCGGGGCCGCCGACGTGCTGAGCGGCGCTGAAACCGTCGTCATCGTGGCGCACGTCTATCCCGACGCGGACACCATCGGTGCCGGACTGGCCCTGGCGCAGGTGCTGGAGCAGGCGGGCAAGAGCGTGGCGGTCAGCTTCGCCACACCCGACGAACTGCCCGAGTCATTGCGCACGCTGCCCGGCGGGCACCTGCTGGTCGCCCCGGAACTCCTGCGCCGCGACGCCGATCTGGTCGTCACCGTGGACATCCCGACCCTCAATCGGCTCGGCAGTCTGWGTGAACTGGCCGAGGAAGCCCGCGAGCTGCTGGTGATCGATCACCACGCCTCCAACACCCTGTTCGGCACCGCCAATTTCGTGGATCCCAAAGCAGATTCGACGACCATGCTGGTGGCCGATCTGCTCGACGCGTGGGACAAGCCGATCGACGGTGCCGTCGCGCACTGCCTGTATGCCGGGCTGACCACCGATACCGGTTCCTTCCGGTGGGCCAGCGCGCGGGCCCATCGGCTGGCATCACGGTTGCTCGACATCGGCGTGGACAACGCCGGTATCAGCCGGACCCTGATGGACACCCACCCGTTCGCGTGGCTGCCGATGCTGTCCCGGGTGCTGGGCTCGGCCCGGCTGCTGGAGGAGGCGGCCGACGGACGCGGCCTGGTCTATGCGGTTGTGGCGCACGAGGAATGGGCGAAGGCGCGGCCGGAGGAAGTGGAGAGCATCGTCGACATCGTGCGGACCACGGCCCAGGCCGAGGTTGCGGCGGTCTTCAAGGAGATCGAGCCGCAGCACTGGTCGGTGTCGATGCGTTCGAAGTCACTGGACATCGCGGCGGTGGCCGGCCGGTTCGGGGGTGGCGGGCACCGCAAGGCGGCCGGCTACTCGGCCACCGGTTCCGCCGATGAGGTGGTTGCCGCCCTGCAGGGTGCACTTGGCTGACGAACCTGTCACCGCCCGGCGGATCGCGGGTCTGGCGCTGCCCGCTCTGGGAGTGCTTGCCGCCGAACCCGTCTATCTGCTGTTCGACCTGGCGGTCGTGGGGCGCCTCGGTGCGCTGAGCCTGGCCGGCCTGGCGATCGGCGGGCTGGTGCTGGCGCTGGTCAGCTCGCAACTGACGTTCCTGTCCTATGGCACCACGGCCCGTTCGGCGCGGTTCTTCGGCTCCGGTGACCGGCAGGCGGCGGTCGGCGAGGGGGTGCAGGCCACCTGGCTGGCGCTGGGTCTCGGACTGATCGTGGTGGTCGCCGTCCAGGCATTGGCCGTCCCGATTCTGGACGTGATCTCCGGTGGCGGCGAGATCGCCGACGCGGCGCTGCCCTGGCTGCGGGTCGCCATCCTCGGCGCCCCGGCGATCATGATCTCGATGTCGGGGAACGGCTGGATGCGCGGGGTGCAGGACACCATCCGCCCGCTGCGCTATGTCCTTGTCGGCTTTGGCGTTTCGGCGGTGCTGTGTCCTTCGCTGGTGTTCGGTTGGCTGGGGCTGCCGCAGCTGGGGCTGACCGGGTCGGCGGTGGCCAATGTCGTCGGGCAGTGGATCGCCGCGGTGCTGTTCTGCCGGGCCCTGTTCGCCGAGCGGGTGGGGCTGCGGGTGCAGCCCGCGGTGCTGCGCGCCCAGATGGTGATGGGCCGCGACCTGGCGCTGCGCACGCTGGCGTTCCAGGCCTGTTTCGTATCCGCCGGCGCGGTGGCCGCGCGGTTCGGTGCGGCGGCGGTGGCTGCCCACCAGGTGGTTCTCCAGCTGTGGAATTTCCTTGCCCTGGTGCTGGATTCACTGGCCATCGCCGCGCAGTCCCTCGTCGGCGCCGCACTCGGCGCGGGCCAGTTCGCCCACGCCAAGTCGGTGGCCTGGCGGGTCACCATCTTCTCCACCGCCGCGGCGGCGGTGTTCGCGCTGGTGTTCGCCGCCGGTTCCGCGGTGCTGCCGGGACTGTTCACCACCGATCGGGCGGTACTCGACGAGATCGCGGTGCCCTGGTGGTTCCTGGTAGGCCAGCTCACCGTCGCCGGCATCGTCTTCGCCCTCGACGGGGTGCTGCTCGGTGCCGGTGACGCCAAGTTCATGCGCAACGCGACCCTGCTGAGCGCCCTGCTCGGGTTCCTGCCGCTGATCTGGCTGTCCCTCGGGTACGGCTGGGGGCTGGTCGGCATCTGGTCCGGCCTGTCCCTGTTCATGGTGCTGCGCCTGGTGTTCGTCGGCTGGCGCACCTTCTCGGGTCGCTGGCTGGTGGCCGGTACCGGTTAAGCCCCCAGGGTGCGCTGGATCTCGCCCTTCATGGCGTTGAGCTGTCCGCCCCAGTAGCCCCAGCCGTGGGTGCCGTTGGGCGGGAACTCGAAGGTGCCGTTGGTGCCGCCGGCGTTCTGGTACTGACGGGCGAAATTGCGGTTGCTGTCCAGGGTGATGGTCTCGAGCACCTGCCCGGCGATGTCGCCGCCGCCGCCCAGCTCACCCGGGCGCCCGGTGCCGCAGTACACCCAGATGCGGGTGCCGTTGGCGACGAGCTTGCCGACGTTGACGGTCGGATCGTTGCGCCGCCAGGCCGGTCCGCCACCGAGTCCCCACATGGCGACCGAGTTGAAGCCGCCCGCGTCGCCCATGGCGAAGGTGACCAGCAGCGGCCACAGGCCCTGAGAGAGGTTGAGGTAGCCCGAAAGCGATGCCGCGTAGCTGAATTGGCCGGGATGGTAGGCGGCCAGCGTCAGCGCGGCGCTGCCCGACATGGACAGCCCGACCACGGCGTTCCCGCTGGGGGAGATGCCCTTGTTGGCGGCCAGGTAGCCGGGCAACTCGGAGGTGAGGAACGTCTCCCACTGATAGTTCTGGGTGGTGCCGTTGCCGACGGCTGGTCCCTGCCAGTTGGTGTAGAAACTGGACATGCCACCGACCGGCATGACGACCGAGACACCGGACTCGAAGAAGGTCTCGAAGGCGGCGGTCTCGATGTCCCAGCCGCTGTTGTCATCGCGGGCCCGGAGCCCGTCGAGCAGGTAGACCGCGCGTGGCCCGCCGCCCTGGAAGCGCACCGGGATATCGCGGCCCATTGCCGCCGAGGGCACCATCAGCGTCTCCACCGGCAGACCGGGACGGGAGAACGCCGCCGCGGTCGCAGACTGGCCGGCGACCGCGATCAGACCTGGCAGCAGGATCGCGGCCAGCAGGCCGGCCAGCAGCCGGCGGGGCAGGTTGTGCAAGGGTTTCATGGGTGCAGTCCTGTCTGAGCGAGCCCCCCGACCCACCGAATACGTCGTGTGGTGACCACTTTTCGTTACGGCGATGAGTTCACTGTCGGCGAACAGTCAGTACTGACATGCGCTCCTTGATCATCACGCAGAACATGACCATCGACGGCTCGGTCGAGATGCTGGTGGACTGGTTCGATCCGCAGTCGCAGGACGATGAACTGCTCGCCGAGATGAGACGCCAGGATTCGACCGCCGATGCGCTGCTGCTGGGCCGCAAGACCTTCGAGGACTTCCGGAGCTACTGGCCGGCGCAGACCGACGACACCACCGGTGTGACCGACTACCTGAACACCGTCGACAAGTATGTGGTGTCGGCCACGCTGTCCGAGCCGGGCTGGCAGAACTCCACGATCCTGGCCGGCGACCCGGTGGACCACGTACGCAAGCTGGTGGCAGGCCGGGGTGGTGACATCGTGGTCACCGGGAGCATCACCCTGTGCCAGGCCCTGATCGCCGCCGATGTCGTCGACGAGTACCGGCTGTTCCTGTACCCGTGCGTCCAGGGTGCCGGCCGACGGCTGTTCCCGGACGGCACAATGCTGTCGGGGTTCTCGCCGTCGGCCGCACCGCGCAGCTTTCCCGGCGGCGTGACCCTGGTGCGCTGGTCCCGCATCCGCTGATAGAGCGGGTCAGTCCGCGGTGCCGGAGCTGCCCAGCAGGTCGCGGACCCGGTTGGCCACCTTGATGAACTCCGGGCGTTCCATCGTCTCGGCGTACTCGCGCTCGGCGGGCAGGTCGACATCGAGGGTCTCGACGATGCGGCCCGGGCGGGGGCTCATGACGACGACCCGGTTGGCCAGGTACACCGCCTCGGCCACCGAGTGGGTCACCAGCACGACGGTGGTTCCGGTCTCACGCCAGATGCGGTGCAACTCGACGTTCATCTTCTCCCGGGTGAGCGCGTCGAGCGCACCGAACGGTTCGTCCATCAGCAACACACCGGGCTCGTGCAACAGCGCGCGGCACAGCGAAACACGTTGCTGCATACCACCGGACAGCTCGTGCGGCAGGGCGTTCTCGAATCCGGTGAGCCCGGTCATCTCGATCAGGTAGTCGCAGCGGGCCTGGGCGGCCTTGCGGGGCATGCCGCGCATCTCGGCCTGCAGCAGGATGTTGCGGCGCACCGAGCGCCACTCCAGCAGGGCGGCCCGCTGGAAGACGTAGCCGATCTCGCGCTGCGGGCCGCGCACCGCCTTGCCGCGGAGCCGGACATCGCCGGAGGTGGCGTCGGTCAGACCGGCCACCACCTTGAGCAGTGTCGATTTGCCGCAGCCGGAGGGCCCTGCGATGGAGACGAATTCACCGTCGGTGACCCGCAGGCTGACGTTGTCGACGGCGGTCACGGTGGACCGTTTCGACGAGAAGGTCACGGTGAGGTTGTCGATGGTGATGGCGTCGGAGGTCACGGTGGTCCTCGGTGCGGTGATGGTTGCGGAGGTCATGGTGGGTTTCCCTATTCTCCGGCCGCGGGAACGAACGAGGAGGCCCAGTAGTCGGCCGGGGCCTTGTTGGACGTGAGCAGGCCCGCCTCGTTCAGCGTGGCGATGGTCGAGGTCCAGTCCTCATCGGCGTTGGTGCCGGGGGCCTTACCGGTGGTGGCCGGCGTGGTCAGCAGCGGAATGGTCTCCTGCCACTGCTGCAGCAGGACGTGCTCGGGCGGGGTCTGCGGATCCACGCCGACCATGGCCTTCGCCGCGGCCTCGGGGTCTTCCTTGGCCGCCGCATAGGAAGCGCTGACGGCGTCGAGCATGGACTGGACCAGTTCGGGCTTGTCGCTGATCGTCGAATTGTGGGTGATCAGACCGTTGCTGAAGAAGTTCAGGCCGGCATCGGAGTAGCGGAAGTAGCGCATCTCCCGTCCGCTCTTGTTGGCGATCGTCGGGCCCTGGTCGTGGGCGAAGCCGATCAGCCCGTCCACCCGGCCGGCCATCAGCGCGGCCATCTTGCCCGCGGAGTCCAGGTTCTGCTCCTTGACATCGCCGGGCGCCAGGCCGACGTCGGCGAGGAACATCGGGAAGGTGGTGGTGGGGGCGTCGCCGGCGGAGACGGCGATGGTGCGCCCGGCCAGGTCGGCCGGTTCCTCGATGCCGGAGTCGGCGAAGACCTGCACCGCCGAGGGGGTGGTCTGCAGGAACACCCCGACACTCTTGATGTCGACGCCCTGGTCGATATTGCTCAGCACCGCGGCGGTGTCGGACCAGCCGAAGTCGACCTGCTTGCCGCCGACCGCCTGGGCGGTGCGGGTGGAGCCCTGCCCGGGATCGATGGTCAGGTCGATACCGTGCTCGGCGAAGATGCCCTCCTGCACGCCGTAGTAGAGCGGGGCGTGCTCACCGTAGGGATACCAGTTGAGCATCAGCGTGACCGGTGTCGTGCCTTCGGCGCCCTCGGCGGCCGAGTTGTTCTCGCCTGCACCTCCGCCGCCACAGGCGGCCAGGGTGAGCATGGCGGTGGTCGCGGCGACCGCGGTGGTGACGCGACGGCTGAATGAAAACATGTGTGTCTCCTGATCGGGTTTCGGAAGGGTCAGACCGCGGTGGAGGCGGAGTTGGAGGTCCGGCGTGAGGCGTGCCAGGGGATGAGGAGCTTCTCGGCGATCTCGATGATCGCGAACAACACGATCCCGAGCAGCGACATGATGATCAGCGCGGCGAAAAGCATTGCGGTGTCCAGGCTTCCGTTGGCCTGCAGAATGACGTAGCCGAGACCTTCGTTGGCGCCCACGAATTCGCCGACCACCGCACCGGTGACGGCCAGGGTGGCGGCCACCTTGAGCCCGGACATCAGCTGCGGCAGCGAGGCGGGGAAGCGGACCTTCATGAAGGTCCGGAACTTGCTGGCACCCATGGTCGAGGTGAGTTCCAGGATCTCCGGGTCCACCGAACGCAGGCCGGCCAGCCCGGAGATGACGATGGGGAAGAAGGCCATCAGCACGGCGACCAGGATCTTGGGGGAGGGGCCGAAACCGAGCCACACGATGAACAGTGGTGCGATGGCGATCTTCGGAATCACCTGGGCGAACAGGATGAGCGGGTAGACGGTCTTCTCGAAGCTCGACGAGTAGATCATCATCACCGCGAAGAAGATGCCGACCACGGTGGCGATGACGAAGCCGATCACCGTCTCCCAGGTGGTCACCCAGGTGTTCTGGGCGAGGTAGGCGGCGTTCTGCTGCGCCGCCGCCCAGGTGTCTCCGGGGGACGGCAGGATGTAGGGCGCGACGAGTTCGGCCTCAGTGGCGGCCCACCAGCCGGCCAGGAGCGCGACGACCAGCACGACGGGTCGCCACAGGTTGGCCGCGGTGCGGCGCGGGGAGAAGGACCAACGTGCTCGTGGGGGTGCCGGCCGGGAGGCCGGGCCGGAGTCCGGTGACTGGACGCGGGCCGATGCGGTGACCGCCATGGATTGTCCTCAAGGTCGCAGTGGAACGGGTCTGGTTTCCACCCGTTGGGAATGCGCTTTCCGAAGCGAATCCGACACTAACGTGACCTGGCGCACACTGTCAACCAAGAGGTGACCCGCGCCTGAAGATCTACTCAGCCAAGGCGCGTGCTGTCCCGCAGCACGATCCGCCCCGGGATCCGTTCCCGCAGGTCATCGGCATCGGTGTCGATACGCAACGCCAATTCGACTGCGCGCGCGCCGATCTCCTCCAGTGGCAGCGCGACCGTGGTCAGGCTGGGGGTGTGGTCGCGCAGTGTCGGAATGTCGTCGAAACCGGCGATACACACGTCGCGCGGCACGCTGAGGCCCAGCTCGCGCCAGGCGGCGATGGCCCCGATGGCCATCACGTCGGTGACCGCGAACACGCAGACCGGTTCGCGGGTGCCGCCGGGGCTGAGATCGAGCGCGGCGGCGAGCCGGCGGGCGGCGGAATGGCCCCCGTCGCGGGTGAAGTCTCCGGACACCTCCACCAGCGTGGTCAGCCCGTGTCTGCCCAGCGCCTCGGTGAAACCGTTGCGGCGGTCAACCGAGGTCCGGATGTTTCCGGGCCCGCCGATCACGGCGAACTGCCGGTGCCCGGCGGCCACCAGTGCATCGGCCAATTCGCTTGAGGCAAAGTGATTTTCCGGCTCGACGGCGCCGCCGAAGGCCAGTGGCTGCCCGATCACGACCACCCGCCCGCCGTTGGCGCGGTAGTGGCCGAACTCGGCTTCGAGTTCGCGGTCCAGGTCGCCGCTCTGCCGGGAGCCCGCGAGCACGATGGCGTCGGCGCGGTGGGCGATGAAGGTGCTGACGGATTCCCGCTCGATGTCGAAGTCGCGGTCGGTGCCGGCCAGCAGCACCTGCTTGCGGGCGGCGCGGGCGGCGGACTGCACACCGCGCGCGATCGAGGAGAAGTACGGGTCGGCGATATCGTGCACGATCAGGCCGAGTAATCCGGTGGAGGCCCGCGCCAACGCCTGTGCCTGCGCGTTCGGCACATAGCCGAGCTCACGCGCCGCGGTGCGCACCCGATCGGCAACCCCCTCGCCGGGAACCCGATTCGAGCCGTTGAGCACGCGTGATGCGGTGGCCTGGGAGACCCCGGCCCGCGTTGCCACGTCCAGCAGAGTGACCGCCGCCATGCCCGCTCCCGCCCTTGTCGCCGAACCCCGGGGTTGACCGGAGCGCTCGCACAGCTTACCTTGGAAAGCGCATTCCGAAGTGCTGACGGCGCCGCCGACTCCGTGACGAGTTCGGTGGGGGCGCCGGATCCCCTGTTCGCAACGTCCCGATAAGACGCCGTCTTCATCAGACAAGGAATTCGCACATGCCTGCATCTCCCGAAACGCCTCGCCGCACGCTGCGCATCGCCATGAACGGCGTGACCGGCCGGATGGGCTACCGCCAGCACCTGCTGCGCTCCATCCTCCCGTTGCGCGAGACCGGCCTGCTGCTCGAAGACGGCACCCGTGTCGACGTGGAGCCGATCCTCGTCGGGCGCAACGCCGAGAAGATCGCCGACCTCGCCGCCGAGCACGGCATCGACGCCTGGACCACCGACACCGCCTCCGTGATCGCCGACCCGACCGTCGACGTGTACTTCGACGCGCAGGTCACCTCGCGGCGGATGGAGGCGCTCTCCGGCGCCATCAAGGCCGGCAAGCACGTCTACACGGAGAAACCGACGGCCGAAACGCTCACCGAGGCAATCGAACTCGCTCGTATGGCGGAGAACGCCGGGGTGGTGGCCGGGGTGGTACACGACAAGCTGTACCTGCCGGGTCTGGTCAAACTGCGCAGACTCATCGACGAAGGCTTCTTCGGGCGCATCCTGTCGATGCGCGGCGAGTTCGGCTACTGGGTGTTCGAGGGCGACGGCCAGCCCGCCCAGCGGCCCAGCTGGAACTACCGCGCCGAGGACGGCGGCGGTATCACCGTCGACATGTTCTGCCACTGGAACTACGTGATGGAGGGCCTGCTCGGCACCGTGCAGTCGGTGACCGCGCGCACCGCCACCCACATCCCGACCCGCTGGGACGAGCAGGGCAACGCCTACAAGGCGACCGCCGACGACGCCGCCTACGGCATCTTCGAGATCGAAGGCGGCGTCATCGCCCAGATCAACTCATCCTGGGCGGTCCGGGTACACCGCGACGAACTCGTCGAGTTCCAGATCGACGGCACGCACGGCTCGGCGGTCGCCGGGTTGCGCGGCTGCGTGGCACAGCAACGTGCCCACACCCCGAAACCGGTGTGGAATCCCGACCTTCCGGTCACCGAGAAATTCCGCGACCAGTGGCTCGACGTCCCGGCCAACGCCGACCTCGACAACGGCTTCAAATTGCAGTGGGAGGAATACCTGCGCGATGTCGTCGCAGGACGGTCCCACCGTTTCGGCCTGCTGTCCGCCGCCCGCGGTGTGCAATTGGCCGAACTCGGCCTGCGCAGCTCCGTCGAAGGACGCCGCCTGGATGTCCCGGAGATCGTGCTGTGACCGCCACGATCCGAGCCGACGACACCGCGYTGCGGCTGCCGATCGACGGTGCGCTGCGTACCCACGTCCTGGGTGAGCCCGGTCCGTGGCGGCGGCCCGGCGGTCCGATCACCTCCCGGATCGCTTACGCGGCAGCCCATGTCGTTCCCAAGGCCACCGCCGACAGCAGCCCCGGCGCGCCCGCCGACCTGGACTGGGACATCACCATGGCCTACCGCCACGAGCTGTGGTCCTACGGACTGGGCGTGGCCGACGCGATGGACACCGCGCAACGCGGGATGGGACTGGACTGGGCCGCCACCCGCGAGCTGATCGCGCGCAGCGGCCGGGAAGCCGCCGCGGTGGGCGGACGGCTCTCCTGCGGCGCCGGTACCGACCAGCTGGTCATTGCCGACCTCCCGGCCGGGGCGGCGGGGCTGGCCGCCATCACCGATGCCTACCGGGCGCAGATCGAGGTGGTGCGCGACGCGGGTGCCCAGGTGATCCTGATGGCCTCCCGGGCCCTGGCCACGGTTGCCGAGTCGCCAGCGGACTATCTGTCGGTGTACGGCACGCTGCTCGCCGAGGTGGACCGACCGGTGATCCTGCACTGGCTGGGGGACATGTTCGACCCGGCGCTGCGCGGCTACTGGGGCAGTGCCGATATCGACTCGGCGACAGCAACCTTCCGCGAGCTCATCGAAACCCACGCCGACAAGGTCGACGGCGTCAAGGTGTCGCTGCTGGACGCCGGACACGAGGTGGCGTTGCGCTGCGCGCTGCCCGCCGGGGTCCGGCTCTACACCGGAGACGATTTCAACTATCCCGAGCTGATCATCGGTGACCAGGCCGGGCATTCGGATGCCCTGCTGGGCATCTTCGCCGCCATCTACCCCGCGGCCTCGACCGCCCTGCAGGAACTCGATGCAGGTGACAGTGCGCGGGCGCACAAGATCCTGGCGTCCACCCAGGAACTGGGCAGGCACATCTTCGCCGCGCCGACCTATTACTACAAGACCGGGATCGCCTTCCTGTCCTGGCTCAACGGTCACCAGCCCGGGTTCTCGATGGTCAACGGACTGGCGTCCGGCCGGTCGGTGGGGCACCTGTGCCGGCTCTTCGTGCTCGCCGACCGTGCCGGCCTGCTCGCCGATCCCGCGCTGGCCGCCGCGCGGATGCGCACCTATCTCGCACTGAACGGAGTCCACGGATGAGCACAACCTTCGCGCGGTTGTCACTGAACACCATGACGACGAAGTCCTGGAATCTGCGCCAGGCGGTCGAGGCGACCGCGGCGGCCGGCCTGCCCGCGATCGGGTTGTGGCGCGACAGGGTCGCCGAGGCCGGTGTGGACGAAGCGGCGAAGCTGGTACGTGACAACGGTCTTCGGGTGTCCAGCCTGTGCCGCGGCGGGTTCCTCACCGGAGTCGGGGACGGTGAGGCCGCACTCGCGGACAATCGCCGGGCCATCGATGAAGCCGCCACCCTGGGCGCACCGGAGCTGATCATGGTCGCCGGCGGCATCCCCGATCGCGATCTGCCCGGTGCGCGCGCCCGGTTGGCCGACCGGTTGGCCGCATTGGTTCCGTACGCCGCCGAGCGCGACGTGCGACTGGCGCTGGAGCCCCTGCATCCGGTGTTCTGCGCCGACCGTGCGGTGATCTCGACGCTGGGTCAGGCGCTGGCACTGGCCGCACCGCACCCGGCCACCGCGGTAGGGGTGGTTGTGGACACCTTCCACGTCTGGTGGGATCCGGATCTGGCGACGGGGATCGCGGCCGCCGGCGCGCAGGGCCGCATCAGTTCCTTCCAGATCTGCGACTGGCTGGTCCCGATGGCCGCCGACCCGCTGGTATCCCGCGGGATGATGGGCGACGGCGTCATCGACTTCGGCGCTGTCGCCGCATTGGTGACCGCCGCCGGGTACGACGGCGATATCGAGGTGGAGATCTTCAACGAGGAGGTCTGGGCGACCGACGGTCACACCGTGCTGGACACCATGAAGAACAGGTACCGCGACCTGGTGCTGCCCGGGCTGTGAAGGTCCTGATCGCCCCGGACTCGTTCAAGGGGACCGCCTCGGCCACCGAGGTGGCCGAGGCGCTCGCCCAGGGTTGGTCGGGGGTGTACCCCCATGATCACGTCATCGCACTGCCACAGGCCGATGGCGGCGAGGGCACGCTGGAAGCGGTTGCGGCGTCGGGGGTTTGGCGGTGGCACCAGAGCGAGGTCGACGGCCCGGACGGCCGGCCGGTGTCCGCACGCTGGCTTCTCGACCACGACGGGCAACGCGCCGTCATCGAGCTTGCCGAACCCTCCGGGATCGCGTTGCTGGACCGGCTGGAACCCTGGCGGGCCGACACCCACGGACTGGGCCGGCTCATCGGCACCGCGCTGGCCGCCGGTGTCCGGTCGGTGCAGATCGGGCTGGGCGGCTCGGCCAGTACCGACGGCGGTGCCGGCGCCCTGACGGCGCTGGGTCTCAAGGCCTTCGATGCGTCGGGCCGACCGATCGACCGTGGGGCGCACGGACTTCGCACCGTCGCATACGTCGACACCGACGGCCTGGCCCCGCTGCCCCCGGACGGTGTCGAGTTGCTGGTCGACACCGCGGCCCCGCTGCGTGGCCCACAGGGTGCCGCGGCGGTGTTCGGGCCGCAGAAGGGTGCGACACCGGCCGACGTCGAGCAGCTCGATGACGGGCTCATCCGGTGGGCCCGGATCCTGAATGCCGCAGGCCTGGAAGCCGACCCGGGCACCCCCGGCGCCGGCGCGGCCGGTGGTGCGGGCTTCGGCCTGATGGCCTGGGGTGCCGCGGCGACATCCGGTGCACAGCGCATCGCGGAACTCACCGGCCTGGAGGCCCAACTCGCGACGGCCGACCTGGTGCTCACCGGGGAGGGACGTTTCGACGGCACTTCATGGACCGGCAAGCTCGTCGGCCACGTACTTGACGCGGCCGCCCGCCACGAGGTGCCCGCCGTGGTGGTGGCCGGGCAGGTCGCGGCGCGATGCGAAGTGCCGACGGTGTCCCTCACCGATATCGCGGGGTCGCCGGGGGCCGCGATGACCGACCCGCTGCACTGGCTGCGCGCAGCGGGTTCGGTGGCGGCGCGACGATTCGCCGGGACGATTCAGTAGCCCGACCCGGCCTCGCCACCGGCCGACGACAACAGCGCCCGAGACCCGGACACACCGAGCCGGGTAGCACCGGCGGCGATCATCGCGCGTGCCTGCTCGAGCGTGCGCACCCCGCCCGAGGCCTTCACGGCCAGTCCCGCATCGGCGACCGTGCGGTGCATCAGTTCCACGGCGTGCACGGTGGCACCGCCGGAGGGATGGAAGCCGGTCGAGGTCTTGACGAAATCGGCACCCGCGGCGACCGCTGCCCGGCAGACACCCACGATCTCGTCGTCGGTCAGGGCGGCCGATTCGATGATCACCTTGAGCACCACCGGAGCGGGTGCGGCCGCGCGCACCGCGGCGATATCGGATTGCACCAGGTCGAAAGCACCGGCCTTGGCGGCGCCGATGTCGATGACCATGTCGATCTCGTCGGCGCCGTTGGCCAGCGCCTCGGCCGCCTCGGCGGCCTTTACCGCCGAGGTGTGCTTCCCGCTCGGGAAGCCGCACACCACCGCGACTTTCAGGGTGTCGGGCACGGTGATCGGCAGCATGGACGGCGAGACACACACCGAGTAGGTGCCGAGCTCGGCGGCCTCGGCCACCACGGCGGCGACATCGGCGGCGGTGGCCTCGGGCTTGAGCAGGGTGTGGTCGATCATCGCGGCCACGTCGGCGGCGGTGTCGGTGGGCGTGCTCATGAATTCCTCTGTTCTGTCGTACGTGGATGAAAGGGAGTGTCAGGCGGCGCTCTTGGACTGCCTGTCGATCAGGTAGTTCATGATGAGCGCGGCGATCAGGATCAGACCGGTCACCAGCATCTGGAAGAACGAGCTCAGCCCGAGCAGGTTGAACAGGTTGCGCAACACCGACAGCAGTAGGACGGCGATGAACGTGCCGAGCACACCGCCCTTTCCGCCGAACAGACTGGTCCCGCCGAGCACCACCGCGGCGATCGCGTCGAGTTCCAGCCCGGTGTTCGCGGTCGGCTGACCGATGGTAAGCCGTGCGGTCAGCAACACGCCGGTGAGGGCCGCCAGCCCGCCGCAGATGACATAGGCCGCGGTGGTGATGCGCTGCACCGGCAGGCCGGACAGGCGCGCGGCCTGCGCGTTGCTGCCCACCGCGTAGATGTGTTCACCGAAGGTGGTGCGGCGCAGCACGAATCCGACGATGAGTGCCGTCGCGACGAAGATGACGCCGACCACCGGGATGCCGGCGATGGAGCCCGCGCCCAGGAACCGCAGGCCCATCGGGATTTCGGCGGTCGTGGGCGTGCCGTTGGTGGTCAGGTAGGTCATGCCCCGGATGCTCTGCATCCCGGCCAGGGTCACCATGAAAGCCGGCAGCACCAGATACGCGCTGAGACCGCCCATCACGCCGCCGAGCACCAGACCCGATCCGATCGCCAGGGCCATGGCCACCGGCCAGGGCAGTCCGATGCCGATGAAGATCGCCACCAGCATCCCGGACAGTGCCGCGACGCTGCCCACCGACAGGTCGATGCCCGATGTCAGGATCACCACGGTCATACCGATCGCGACGATGCCGGTGAGACTGGACTGCTGCAGCAGGTTGGCCATGTTCTGGGTGGTGAGGAACTGCGGTGCGGACACCGAGGCCACCACGAACAGTGCGATGAAGATGAACAGCAGGTTGAAGCGCATGATGATGCCGCGCCGCTGGCTCTTCGGTGTGACGGCCGCCGGTTCAGGGGTGGCGGCGCGGTCGATCAGATCAGTCATTGGCGTACTTCGTTCTTCCGGTGACGATGCAGCGGGCGATATCCGCTGAGGGGGTGGTCAGGGGCTCGTACTGGGCAATGTTGAGTCCCTCGTGCAGAACCCAGATCCGATTGCAGTTCTCGGTGAGTTCACTCAGTTCGCTCGATGCCATCAGCACACCGACGCCCGCATCGGCGAGCGCATGGACCTGTTCGAAGAGGTCGGCCTTGGCGCCGATGTCCAGACCGCGGGTGGGCTCGTCCAGCAGCAGCAGGTCGATCCCGCGCGCCATCCACTTGGCGAGCACCACCTTCTGCTGGTTGCCGCCGGAGAGCTGGCCCACGGGCTGGTCGACGCTGGCGAATTTGACCCCCAGCCGGGTCAGCGGAGGGTGGCACACCTCGCGGGCCCGGGCCATCGGGTTGATCCGGAACGGTTTGAGCGCCGCGATCGCGGCATTGCGCAGAATGGACTGCTCCAGGAACAGGCCCTGCCGTTTGCGGTCCTCGGGCACCAGTCCGATACCGAGCCCGACGGCGGTCCGTGGCGTCAGTGACACGATCTGCTGATCGCCCAGCGTCATGTCGAGTTCGGCCTTACGGTCACCGAAGATGGTGGCCAGCAAGGTGGATCGGCCGGCTCCGCCCAGGCCGGCGAGACCCACGATCTCACCGCGACCCACGGTGATGTCGCGGATGTCGATCACGCCGGGGATGCTGGCCCGACGCACGTGCAAGAGCGGGCCGGACCCGGGGCTGTGCCGCCGGGGCGGACGAACCTGCACGGCGCGRCCGATCATCGACTCGACGAGTTCCTCCTTGGTCACCGAGGCGATGTCGAACACACCCACCGTGGCGCCGTCACGCATGACGGTGGCCCGGTCACCGATCTCCTTCACCTCGTCGAGCCGGTGTGAGATGTAGATGACCGACTTTCCGGCCGCGGTGAGTTCGCGGATGACCCGGAACACCGCCGCCAGATCGTGATCGGTGAGGGTGGCGCTGGGCTCGTCCATCACCACGATGCGGGCATCGGTGGTGAGTGCCTTGGCGATCGCGGTGAGCTGCTGATCCGATACCGACAGTTCGCCGACGACGGCGGTCGGGGAGAAGATGCCGCCGACCCGCGCGATCGCCTCGGCGGCACGCTCGTCGCGTTCCCTGCGGTTGACCAACGGGCCCCGACGCGGTTCGTGGCCGAGGAACAGGTTCTGCGCGACCGTCAGGTCGGGCACCAGGTCCAGCTCCTGGTAGATGGTGTTGATCCCGGCGCGCACCCCGTCGATCGGCGAGGTGAACGTCATGGGCTTCCCGCCCAGGGTGATGGTCCCGGAATCGGCTGTGTAGGAACCGGAAAGGATCTTCATCATGGTGCTCTTGCCTGCGCCGTTCTCGCCGAGCAGGCAGTGCACCTCACCCTGGGAGACCTGCAGGCTCGCGCCGTCACAGGCCTTGGTGCCGGGAAAGGCCTTGACGATATCGGTCATCGTCAGCATGTCATGCCTCCAATGCCTCGGCGGTGCTGTGCTCCAGCACTGCGTTCACGGTGGGTTCGTCGGTGATCAGCACGGTGCACAACCCGCTGCGCAGCGCCGCGCGCACCACCGCAACCTTGTTCGGGCCTGCCGCGACGGCGATGGCGCATTTGGCGTTTCTGACGTCATCGAGACCCAATCCCACTGTCCTGCTGTCGATATCCGGATGAGCGATCTCACCGTCGGCGGTGAGGTAGTGGGCCAGGATGTCCCCGCAGGCGCCTCGCGCCTCGAGCTCACGCAGTTCGGCGGGGGTCACCGCGCCGGACTCCACCAGCACCGAGGTCGGCCCCGGGGCGCCGAGTGAGAACAGCAGCGCGTCGGCCTGGCGGGCACCGGTGAGCACGTCACCGACAAAGCCCTCGGCGTAGAGCGCGTCGCGGGTCTCGATGCGTTCCACGATCGCCGGCACCGGGAGCAGTGTGGCGCGCCCGTTTCCGCTGTGCGCGATGCTGGTGGCGATGTTGGCCGCGGTGGTGGGGCGCACCGACCGGCTCACCCCGCCGTTGGCCTGGATGACCTCGATGCCGCTGGTCCATCCGGCCGGCAGTACGGCGGCGATGTGCTGCAACGTGTTTCCCCACGAGACGGCCAGCGTGGAGATGCCTGACGAGTTGGCCTGCAGATAGCCGGCGGCCGCCGCGGCGATGTGGGTGTCGGAGCCCGGCGACTCCGGTCCCGGGACCACGATGCATTCGCGTAGCCCGAACTCGCTGCGCATGGCGACCTCGAGCTGGGTGCGGCGGGCCTGCGGGTGCACGATCCTGATCTGCACGATGCCCACCTCGCGGGCCTCGTCGAGCAGCCTGCCCACCTTCCACCGGGTCAGGTGCAGTTCGCGGCCGATGTCCTCCTGGGTGCGGCCCTGCTCGTAGTAGTGCTGGGCCACGTGCAGCATGAGTTCGACGTGGCTCTTCTCGTGGGGTTGGGACATCAGCTCGGAACCCCCGTCGGAGCCGCGACCGGAACTCCGGCCAACCGGTCGGCACTGTCATGCATGAATGGCTGCAGAATCGCCGTCAGCCGTTGGTAGTCCTCGAAGGTGCTCTGATACAACGCGATCCGGTCCGGATCGGGTTCGATCAGCCGGACCTTCGGGGCGAAGAGCTGTGCGCCGTCGTGCAGCGAACCGGCGACGCCGGCCGCGGTGGCGGCAATGACCGCGCAAGCCCGAAGTGTCAGGTTCTCCCCGACGACGAGCTCGGCGGGCCGGCCGAGGACATCCACGGTGACCTGCTGCCACAGCGGGTTCCGCTCGATACCTCCGGAGAACACCAGTCGTTCACACGACACTCCGGACCGCTCGAAGGAGTCGATGACGCTGCGGGTACCGCAGGCCACCGCCTCGACCATGGCGCGATACAACTCGGCCCTGGTGGTGCCCAGCGACAACCCCACCACGGCGCCGCGCAGCCGTGCCTCCCGGTACGGGGTGCGGTTACCCATGAAGTAGTCCAGCGCGCGTAGGCCGTGCGCGGCCGGATCGACCAGGGCGGCCTCGTCGATGAGCGTCGACAGCTCGCCGCGGGGGACACCCATCACCGACTCGCCGGTCCACTTCAGCACCGAACCGCTGGTGACCTGCCCGCCCTCCACCAGCCACTTGTTCTGGCGCAACGCCCTCGGGTACGGGCCCCAGATCTCGTTCGTGCTGGTCGGCACGTCGATCTCGGCGGTGATCGCCGAGGAGGTGCCCGCGACCACGGAGACGAGCCCGTTCAGTTCACCTCCGCACGCCAGCAGGGAGACGTGCGCGTCGATACCGCCGACGGCGATGACCGGACGGGCGGTTATGCCGAGTTCGGTTGCGGCGGAGGCGGACAGCGTGCCCGCGACACCCCCGACCTCGACGATGCGGTCGGGCAGCTTGTCGGCCAGATCCTGCACTCCCAGCGCGGCATACAACTCGACGGGCAGCCGCCCGGCGATCGGGTCGTAGTTGTACTTGCAGACGGCGTTCATCTGGGAGCCGACCCACTGGCCGGTGAGCCGGAACGTCACATAGTCGACGGCCTCGACGATCCGTGCCGCGCGGTCGTAGTTGTCCGGGTCGTGCGCCCGCAGCCACATCGCCTTGGGCACCAGCCACTCCGCGGCATCCGAGCCGCCCGACCATTCCAGGATCGGGTGGTCCGGTGCGAGCTGTGCGGTGCGCTCGGACTCCGCGCCGCTGCGGCAGTCCATCCACAGGATGGCCGGGCGCAGCGGTTCACCGGCAGCGTCGAGCACCGCCACGGTGGACGCGGTCGTCGCGGCGGCGATGGCGACGACCTCGCCGGCACGCCTGCACTCGTCGGAGCTCAGCAATTGGCGGGTGGCCGCGGTGATGGCCGCCCACCAGTCCCGCGGATCCTGTTCGGCCCAACCCGGTCTGGGGAACCGTGTCTGGTAGGGGCGGTGGGCGGTGCCCAGCGCGCGGCCGTCCTCGGTGAAGGCCCCGACCCGCGCACCCTCGGTGCCGAGATCGATCGACAGCAGAATTCCCATGCTCAGTCCTCGTTGGGTAGGAAGAGCACCTTCGAGGAGAAGATCGAACGCTCACCCAGTTGTTGCATGGTCTGCGGAAGTTCCGACAGCGGTAGCTCGTGGGTGATCATGAACTCCCACTCGAGTTGCCCGGTGGCCATCATCTTGGCCGATGTCCGCCACTCGTCGCCGGGGAACGGCGCAGAGAACGAGTTCCACGATCCGTGCAGTGTGGCCTCCTGCCGCATGAATTGGTTGAACGTCTCCTTGCCCAGCGGTACGGGTGCGTGCGGGATACCGATGAACACGGCGTGGCCGTGCGGCCCGGTCAGGTTGGCGGCCATATCGGCGGTCGCCGGCACACCGGCGGATTCCAGCACGATGTCGAAACCGCGCCCGCCCAGTGCGCGGGCTTCCTCGGCGCCCTGGACCGCGGCCCCGGCACCGGCCTGGCGCGCCATGGCCGCCTTCTCTTCGCTGAGGTCGACCGCGACGACCTCGGTGGCGCCGTGCAACCGGGCCCACTGCACGGCGAAAAGCCCGATCGGGCCGGCACCGATGACGAGTACCCGGTGCCCGGCCCGCAGGCCGGTTTTCCACAATCCGTGCAGAGCGATCGCGGCCGGGTCGAGCATGGCCGCCGCCCGCGGGTCGATACCGGYGGGCATCTTGAGCAGGTTGCCCACCGGCGACACCGTGTACTGCGCGTAGGCACCGTCGCAACGGCTACCGAAGTAGTCGTAGTTCTCGCAYAACCCGAACGCACCCTTGAGGCAGTAATCGCATGTGCGGCAGGGGATCAGCGGCGGCACCGAGACCAGTTCGCCGATCTCGAAACCTGTGACACCGTCCCCGAGTTCGACCAACCAGCCGGAGAACTCGTGGCCGCAGATGATCGGCATGATGTAGCCACCGTTGCGCAGCATGCGCGGGATGTCGGACCCGCAGACCCCGCAGGCGGCGATCTTGAGCAGAACCTGGCCGGGCCCCGGGCGGGGCACCGCGACCTGTTCGACCCGGATGTCACCGGGTGCGTGCATCACGGCGGCGGTCATCGTCTGGGGAAGGGTCTCCCGGGTGGACAGATCCCGGGTGGGCGCTTCGGTTGTCATGAGGTGATGGCTCCTGAGGTGCTTCGTGGAAAGGGGGTGGCGGTGCGTGGATCAGGCCGGAGGGGCCTGCGGCGCCTCGGCGAAGGTGGTGTCGCCCACCAGCGCCGGCGCGTTGGACTTGTTGATCAAACCCGTTCCGGCGTCGATGAATTCGGCCACCGATTCACCCTTGGCGACCTTGACGGCCGTCTCGACCGCGAGCCGGCCTTCAGCATTGGGGTCATTGAGGGCGGTCGCGGTGTACTGGTCGCCGTCGTCGATGGCGCGTACCGCCTCCATCAGTCCGTCGACGCCGAACACCTTGACGTCGCTGCGATTGTTCTCGGCGAGCACCTGCAGCGCACCGAGCGCCATATCGTCGTTCTGCGCGTAGACGGCTCGCAGATCCGGGTGCGCCTGCAGCAGATCCTGCATGGCGGTGACGGCGTTGGACCGGATGTAGTCGCTGTACGGGCCGTCTATCACGGTGATGGTGGGCTGGGCTGCGACCGCGGCGGCGAATCCGTCGTGACGGTCGCGGGCCACCGCACCGCCGGCGTCGCCCTGGATCTCGATGATCTTGCCGCCCTCGGGGCCCAGCGCTGCGACAGCGGCCTCGCCGACGATCTGGCCCATGGCCTTGTTGTCGCGTCCGACGAACGACGCCGCGCCCGACTCGATGGGGCGGTCGACGGTGACGACCTCGATGCCCGCGGCGTCCGCGGCGGCCAGCGAGGGCGCGATGCCCTTGGGGTCGACGGGATTGATCACCAGCACGTTGATCCCGCGGGTGATCAAATCCTGCACATCGTTGTTCTGCTTGGTGACATCGCCGTTGGCATCGGCGAAGAAGAGCTCATTGCCGTCGCGTTCGGCGGTCTGCTTGGCCGCATCGGTGAGCGCCACATAGAACGGGCTCTGCTGGGTGGCTTGGCTGAAGCCGATCTTCAGTGCTCCCTCGGCGGGGGCGCTGCCGCCACCGGCGGTGTTCTCGCCGGGCATCGTGCACGCGGACGAACCGATCGCCACCGCGGCAGAGATTGCGCACCCCGCCATGACCTTTGCGAATCGCATTGTTGCTCCTTACTGGCGCCTCGACGTCGAAGCGCGTGACCTCCATCACCGTAGGAAGCATCGCCGTAACACGTCAACATATGCGCATAACTTTGCTCATATGAGCAAAGCGAAGGAGTGGCGGGGCGCGGGGACCTCTACGCCTGCACTTGCGACCTACCCCGCTCGATCACCGATGCCCGGCTCGCGGCGATATCGTCGCCGGTCGCGACGGACATCCAGGCCCGCGCCGATTCGGCCTCGATCCACAGTCCGGCCTGGGTCTGCTCGGCGTCGATGCGGTGGTAGGAATCCAGCAGCGCTGCGACGGCGCGCTGGTTGTTGCCCACGATGGATGCGGCGATCCGCCGCGCCGCCGGCAGCAGATCGTCGTGCGCGACGACCTCGGTGACCAGTCCGGTGCGCAGCGCATCGGCCGCCGAGAGGTAGTCACCGGTCAGGCTCATCCGGCGGGCCATGCCGACGCCGACCTTCTGCGGCAGCCGCACCGACAGCCCCCAGGTCGGCAGCAGCCCAACCCGGGCGTGGGTGTCGGCGAAGCGGGCCTGCTCGGAGGCGATCAGCACGTCGCAGTACAGCGCGATCTCCAGGCCGCCGGTGACCGCGGCGCCGTTGATCGCCCCGATCACCGGTTTATCCATGGCCGGCCACTTGGGGGAGATGTCGGGCAATTCGGTGGTGTCGCCCAGTTCTTTGAGATCGAGGCCTGCGCAGAACACCGGATCGGCGCCGGTCAGGATCACCACGTCGACCGCGTCATCGGTCTCGGCGGCGCGCAGCGCGGCGAACAGTTGGGTGCGCAGCGCCAGGGATAGCGCGTTACGCGCCTGCGGCCGGTTCAGCGTCAGGGTGCGCACCCGGTCGGCGGTCTCGATCAGCAGGACGTTTTCGGCAGCGTTGCTCATCGGCACACCGTATCGACACCCGTCAAGCGCCTATCGTGGAGGTCATGTGCCGAAACATCACCGAGCTGCGTGGTCTGGAACCGGCAGCGACATCCGAAGAGATCGAGGCCGCCGCGCGGCAGTACATCCGCAAGATCAGCGGTGTCACCCGTCCCACCGCGGCCAATGCCGACGCGTTCGAGGCCGCCGTCGCCGAGGTCACCGCCACCACCGAACGGCTACTGGCGCAGTTGCCGCCGCGCAGGCAGCCACCCAAGACGGTGCCGCCGCTGCGTCGCCCCGAGGTGCGGGCCCGGCTGGGTCTGTGACGACCACCGCGCTCAAGGAATGGGGCGCGGCCGTGCACGCTCTGCTCGACGGCCGCCAGACGGTGCTGTTGCGCAAGGGCGGTATCCACGAGAAACGCTTCGATCTGGCGGCCGGGGAATTCCTGCTGTTCCCGACGGTCGCGCACAGCCACGCCCAGCGGGTGCGTCCCGAGCACCGTGAACTGCTCGACAGCGCGGCCGACAGCACCGAACAGGCGATCGTCGTGCGCGCCGGCGCGAAAGTGGTTGCCGCCATTGAGGTCAACCGGCCGGAGGCGATCGCCGACATCGCCGATCTGCACATCTGGACCGAGGAGTCGGTGCGGGCCGACCGGCTGGATTTCCGCCCGAAGCGCCGGCTGACGGTGCTGGTGGTGCAGGCCCGTGCGCTGGCCGAACCGGTGCTGCTGCCACGCATCCCCGACTACGGCGGCTGCTCCAGCTGGGTGCAGCTGCCGGTGCCCGAAACCTGTTATGCCGCACCGGTGCACGACATCGACACCCTCAGCGCGGTCGCGCAGCGGGTACGCGACTCAGTGGGCTGACGGCGGTCCCGCCGCGGCGGGCAGGATCAGCCTGGATCGGGCGTCATGGACGACGGTGTGGGTCGCCGGACGCAGCGCCTCGCCGGAGACCGCGGGTTCACCGGTGCCGAGGTTGCGGGCGTAACGCGGATGCGAGCCGCCGGCCACCAGCACGCGGATCCGGGAACCCGCCGGGAAGCGATGGGCGAGAGCATCGAGTTCGATACGTAACAGCCCTGATTCGGCACCGGCCGAGAATCTGCGGTACCCGTCGCTCACATTGGTCGAGCGGCCCCGGGCGTCGACCTCGCTGATCCGGACGAACACATCATGGTGCGGGTTGTCGGAGCGATGCGCGAGTTCCAGCACCGGGACACCGACGGTATAGAGGTCGGCGGCCAACGGCTCACCGGTGAAGGTGAGCACATCGGGGCGGGTGGCCAGTGCCGAGTCGTCGCGGTAACCGCCGTCGGGGGACAGCAGCCGGCCACCGAGCGTGGGGGTGGGGTCCGCGGGGTGATAGGTGAAGCTCGAGGTCGCCCCCGGGTCGGCGGGCGGCGCATCGCCCAGCTGTGCCCCGGGCAGCAGGTACAGGTCGMGGTGTTCGGTGGCCGGCGGCCAGTCGGGCAGATCCACCCAGCCGTCACCGTGGATGTTGATGCGCACCGGATTGCGCCGGGTATCTCTACCGCCGGAGGCCAGATGAGTGTCCAACCACTGCAGGGTCTCCCGGATCACCGTCGGGCCGCCCTTGGTCATCATCTGGCTGTGCGTCCAGGGGCCGATGGTCATCGCGGTCGGCACCTCGCGTGCGCGCAGATGGCGGTACTGGTCCAGCGTCTGGTCGAGGAACAGGTCCTGCCACCCGCTGAGCAGCAGCACCGGGATGTTCACCCGGTCCAGTGCCTCGGTGGCGGCCAGCCGCCGCCAGTGCTCGGGGTCCTCCTCGGGTGGTTGCAGCCAGGACTCGTACCACTGGGCGCCGTCTCCGAGCAGGGCCCGTCCACCCGCGCCCAGCGGTAGATCCAGCGCGGCCGCGCCGACGCGGCGGCCCGCGGTGGCCTGACGGACCACGGCCTGGGCCAGGCCCGGCTCCTCCTGATGCGACACCATGTCGCTCCAGCCCAGGAAGTCGTTGAGCGAGAACGACCCGGTGCCCCATGAGGATTGGGCGAAATCGTGCGGACCGACGGTGATGACGGCGGCGGCCAGCTCCGGCGGTGGATCGGTGAGCAGTGCCCACTGGGTGAACCCCAGATAGGACAGGCCGATGGTGGCGAAGGTGCCGGTGAACCAGGGCTGTTCGCGCAGCCACCCCACGGTGTCGGCGCCGTCGTCGGCCTCGTTGACCATCGGGGTGAACTCGCCGCCGGAGCCGAATGTGCCTCGCACGCTCTGGAATACGACGTGGTAGCCACGCGTGGCATAGATGCTGCCGAACAGCACGGTGAACGGGAACCGTCGGCCGTAGGGTGCGCGGACCAGCAGGGTGCCCGCCGGGCGCGCGGTCAGCGGTTCGTAGTGGTCGGCGAGCAGTTCCACGCCGTCGCGCATCGGCACCGGGACCCGGCGATGTACGACGTAGTCGGTGGTCGGGGTGGGCAGGTGCAGGGCCCGACTCAGTGCGTTCCGGGCATACCGCGAAGTTCGTGAGCTCACCTAATAAAGGCTACGCGGGGCTAGAACTTGTAGTACGGCACCAGTTCGTGGGCCCGCTGCATGTTGATCTGCAGGCAGTCCGGCCGGTCCGGCGAATGGATCGGGGAGTAGAACACCGACTGCTGCAACACGCCGTAGCTGGTCTTGAAGGCGATCATGCAGGTGACCCACCAGCGGTCGTTCCAGTCGGTGGGCTTCATGATCCAGAACTGGGCGGCGCGGTGCCCGTCGATGTCGAGTTCGACGGCGTCGGCGGGCAGGGTCGCCTCATAGGTTCGCCAGACGAATGCCTCGACGGCCATCTGATAGTTGCCTGCGTCGTAATGGCAGCGCAGCCCGTCTTCGGGTGTGGGCGGGGTGACCGCCAGCCCGATCCGCTGCACGACGTCGAGCGGAATCTCGGCGCACGGGTCGAACGGCTTGGGGTCGACGGTCTCGATGACCGGCCACTTGATGGTCGTGGACACGTTGGTCATCGGCAGGTCACTGGCCCGGACCTGGGCGGGAGTCCCGACCGGATTGGCCTGCCACACCACGATCACCGCGGCGACGAGCGCACACAGCGCCGACAACAGCCGCAGCTTGGCAGCCATCACACCCCCATACATCGTCATCCGACCCGAGGGTCCGAGCGGAGCCCTGCCGGGAGTCTAAACGAGAACAGGTTCTAGTTTGCCTCCTTCGGTCATCTCGAAGGCAACCGGGGCTGCCAGTAGGCTGGACCGTTGTGTCCATGCCGTCACGAGAACAACGCCGACCGGTGCTGTGGGCGATCAGCGACCTGCACACCGGTCACACCGGTAATAAGCCCGTCACCGAGTCGCTCTACCCGTCGAGCCCGGACGACTGGCTGATCGTCGCCGGCGACGTCGGGGAACGCACCGATGAGATCCGCTGGGCGCTCGATCTGCTGCGGAAACGGTTCGCCAAGGTGATCTGGGTGCCGGGCAACCACGAGCTGTGGACCACCAACAAGGACCCGATGCAGATCTTCGGGCGGGCCCGCTACGACTACCTGGTCGACATGTGCGACCAGATGGGCGTCGTGACGCCCGAGCATCCGTTCCCGGTGTGGAACGAGGAGGGCGGACCGGCGACCATCGTGCCGATGTTCGTGCTCTACGACTATTCGTTCCTGCCCGAGGGCACGGCCACCAAGGCTGAAGGTCTGGCGCTGGCCAAGGAGCGCAATATCGTGGGCACCGACGAATATCTGCTCTCGGCCGAGCCGTACGCGACGCGCGACGCCTGGTGCCGCGACCGGGTGGCGCACACCCGCAAGCGGCTCGAAGACCTCGACTGGATGACGCCGACGGTGCTGGTGAACCATTTCCCGCTGGTGCGTGAACCCTGCGATGCGATGTTCTATCCGGAGTTCGCGCTGTGGTGCGGCACCACGGCCACCAAGGACTGGCACACCCGCTACAACGCCATCTGCTCGGTGTACGGGCATCTGCACATTCCGCGGACCACCTGGTATGACGGGGTGCGGTTCGAGGAGGTCTCGGTCGGCTATCCGCGAGAATGGCGGCGCCGCAAGCCCTATCGCTGGCTGCGACAGATTCTGCCGGACCCGAAGTACGCCCCCGGGTATCTCAACGATTTCGGGGGACACTTCGAGATCACCGAGGAGATGCGGGAGAACGCCCAGAAGATGCAGGACAGGATCAAGTCGCGGAGGGGCGTCTAGTGCTGCTGCCCGCCGTGGTGCCGGACCTGGTGTTCACCGCCGAGTTGTACGACGATCCGCCGGACCTGGTGCCGCTGCCGGAGGAGGAGCCGCTGGTGGCGCGCTCGGTGGCCAAGCGCCGCAACGAGTTCGTCACCGTGCGGCACTGTGCCCGGATCGCCCTCGGTGAGATCGGGGTGGCGCCGGTGCCGATTCTCAAGGGCGACAAGGGTGAGCCGTGCTGGCCCGACGGCGTCGTCGGGAGCCTCACGCACTGTGACGGTTTCCGCGGCGCGGTGGTCGGGCGCCAGAGCGAGATCCGGTCGGTGGGTATCGATGCCGAGCCGCACGATGTGCTGCCCAAGGGAGTGCTGGACGCGATCAGCCTGCCGGTCGAGCGCACGCAGCTCTCGACGCTTCCGAACGATCTGCACTGGGATCGAATCCTGTTCTGCGCCAAGGAGGCCACCTACAAGGCCTGGTACCCGCTGACGCATCGCTGGCTGGGTTTCGAGGATGCGCACATCACCTTCACCCTCGACGCCTCCGGCAGCGCGGGCACATTCCGGTCCCGCATCCTGATCGATCCCGCGGCTGAACACGGTCCGCCGCTGACCGCGCTGGATGGTCGGTGGTCGGTGGCCGAAGGTATTGCGCTGACGGCGATCACACTGTGAGCAGGCCGCCGGCGGGCAGGAGCGCAGCGACCGGGGGATCGACGCAGCCCGAACCCGGTCTGGTGATCGTCGACAAGCCGGGCGGGATGACCAGTCATGACGTCGTGGGCCGCTGCCGGCGCCTGTTCGGCACCCGCAAGGTCGGCCACGCGGGCACGCTGGACCCGATGGCCACCGGGGTGCTCGTCATCGGGATCGAGCGCGCCACCAAGATCCTCGGCCTGATCACCGGCACCGACAAGTCCTATGCCGCCACCATCCGGCTGGGGCAGACCACGTCCACCGAGGACGCCGAGGGAGACGTGCTGCAGACCGTCCCGGCCGAACAGGTGACCGATGACCAGATCGCTGCCGCGGTATCCGCGCTGCGCGGCAGCATCGACCAGGTGCCCTCGACGGTCAGTGCGATCAAGGTGGCCGGAGAGCGTTCCTACACGTTGGCCCGCGAGGGCCGCGCCGTCGAACTGCCCGCCCGGCCGGTGCGTATCGAACGCTTCGACGTGCTCGCGGTGCGCAGACACTCGGGCTTCGCCGATGTGGATGTGGTGGTCGACTGCTCGTCGGGCACCTACATCCGGGCGCTGGCCCGCGACGTGGGCGACACCCTCGGGGTGGGTGGGCATCTCACGGCGCTGCGGCGCACCGCGGTCGGCCGGTACGGACTCGGCGAGGCCCGCACGCTCGATGATCTCGCCGAGCAGGCCCAGTTGTCCTACAGCCTGGACGAGGCCTGCCTGCTGGGCTTCCCGCGCCGCGATCTCACCGAGTCGGAGGTGGTCGACACCAGTCACGGCCGCCCGCTGGCGCCGGCCGGGATCTCCGGGGTGTACGCGGCCACCGCCGCCGACGGACGGGTGATCGCGCTGCTGGAGGACGGCACCTCGCGCACCAAGCCCGTGGTCGTGGTGCGGCCGGCCACGCTCTGAGGAGCGAGCGTTGTGCGCCGCGCGCAGTTTGCTGAAGCACCGGCTCGACGCCCCCGTACCGGGCTGCGGGACGGGTGCGGTTCGGCGCACAACCGTTCACCCAAACTGCGACCCTGAACACACGCCACGGGCCATTTCCGGCCCCGCCGCATGTCCATATGCCCCTTGCTGTGGAACGCAAACCCCGTTATCAGGTTCCCGTCAGCTTCCGGTGCGTTTTATTAGCCAAATCCCAGGCTTTCGGCGAACTTTTGCCGAACCTCGGGCGTTGTAACAGTCATGAGCGCACATGCACCGATTTGCGACCACCCGCTGTTCAACTACCAGCCCGCGTGGGCACAGGGCCGCGGCGCCGCCGTGGGCCACGTGACCCGGCACGCGAACCTGTCGGCCACCCCGGCCGCGCTGTGGTCGGTGCTCGCAGATCCGCGCACCTGGTCCGACTGGCTCACGGTGCACCAGCGCTGGATGGCCGAGCCGCGCGCACAGTTCGTGCCCGGCGCCCGCATGACGGCCGAGACCGTGATGCTGGGGGTCTCCAACACCGTCGAGTGGACGGTCGAGTCGGCGATCGCGCCCGGGACGCTGGTTCTCATCGGCGCCGGCGAGTCCGGCATGCGCACCCGGCTGACGTTCTGGATCAGCCCCGCCGAGGAGGGCTCGCGGCTCACCATCACCTCCGAGGTGGCCGGTGAGCTGCTGAACGACGCCATCGTCGGAGCCATCGAGCAGGACGGCGCCGAGCAGCTGGATCGCAGCATCGCGCTGCTGGAGGACCTCGCCATCGTGGTGCCCGAGCAGCAGCCTGTCCGTCCGTCGCTGCGCCTGGTGCATTCCGCGCCTGCCGCCACCGACGAGCCCCGGCGGACCGGCAGTGCGCACCTGAAGATGGCGCGTTAGACGACCCAGATCGCTTCTGCGGCAGGGCTGCCCAAGTCCACCGTGGTGACGGATCCCTCGGTGTCGGCCGGACTGTGCACGGCCACCGAGATCATCCCGGCGAAATCGCGGCGGGCGACCACCTGYAGACGCGAATCCAAGGCGATACCGACACTGTCGAAATAGCGCAGCATCTCGGGGTCGGCATCGGAGATGCGGGCCACGGTGCCGTCCTCGCCGTCGGCGCAGATGGAGAGCTGGCGTGCCGGGGGTGTCGGAACCCGCCCGTCGGGCGCCGGAATCGGATCGCCGTGCGGATCGCGGGTCGGGAACCCCAGCTTGGCGTCGATCCGGTCCAGCATCCGGTCGGACACCGCGTGTTCGAGGATCTCGGCCTCGTCGTGCACCTCGTCCCAGCCGTAGCCGAGTTCGCGCACCAGGAACGTCTCCATCAGGCGGTGCCTGCGCACCATCGCCAAGGCGGCCTGCCGGCCCGCTTCGGTGAGCGTCACCGCGCCGTACTTCGCGTGATCGACCAGCCCCTGATCGGCCAGCTTGCGGRTGGATTCCGATGCGGTGCTCGCCGAGACGCCGATGCGCTCGGCCAGCAGCTTGGTGCTGACCTTGTCCGGTGACCATTCCTGGGCCGTCCAGATCACTTTCAGGTAATCCTGCGCAACCGTCGTCAAGTCCTGCGGGTTGCTGTTGGAATCCACGGTTACTGAGTTTAGGCAATCTTTGCCTCATCCGGGTATCCGAAGCTGACGGCGGCGACCGCGCGCCGTAGGCTTGCGGCTGTGCAGCGGTGGCGGGGCCGGGACGACATCCCCACAGACTGGGGCCGATGTGTCCTCACGATCGGCGTGTTCGACGGTGTCCACCGTGGCCACGCCGAACTGATCAGCCATGCCGTGAAGTCCGGGCGGTCGCGCGGAGTTCCCACGGTGCTGATGACCTTCGACCCGCACCCCATGGAAGTGGTGTTCCCGGGCAGTCATCCGGCGCAGCTGACGACGCTGACCCGGCGGGCCGAACTCGTCGAGGAAACCGGCATCGACGTCTTTCTGGTGATGCCGTTCACCGCCGACTTCATGAAGCTCACCCCGGAGCGCTACATCCACGAGCTGCTCGTCGAGAGCCTGCATGTGGTCGAGGTCGTGGTGGGGGAGAACTTCACCTTCGGCAAGAAGGCCGCGGGCAACGTCAACCTGCTGCGCAAGGCCGGTGAACGATTCGGTTTCGCCGTGGAAGGGATGACGCTGGTGTCCGAGTCTGACCGCGACGAGTCCGTCACCTTCTCTTCCACCTATATCCGGTCCTGCGTGGACGCCGGTGACGTGGTCGCCGCCGCCGAGGCGCTGGGCCGACCGCACCGGGTCGAGGGTGTCGTGGTCCGCGGTGACGGCCGCGGCCGGGTCCTGGGTTTCCCGACCGCCAATGTGGCGCCGCCCATGCATTCGGCCATTCCGGCCGACGGCGTGTACGCGGCGTGGTTCACCGTGCTCGGGCACGGACCGGTGGTCGGCACCGTGACTCCCGGGGAGCGCTATCAGGCGGCGGTGTCGGTGGGCACCAACCCGACGTTCTCCGGGCGCACCCGCACCGTTGAGGCCTTCGTGCTGGACACCGAGGCCGACCTGTACGGCCAGCATGTCGCCGTCGACTTCGTGGCGCGCATCCGCGGGCAGGAGAAGTTCGATTCGGTCGACGATCTGGTGGTGGCCATGGGTGCCGACACCGACCGGGCCCGCACGATTCTCGCCGCGGGTTGACCAGCTGCTAATATCTCCTGCGACCCAGCGCGCGCTGCAGTTCGCGGCGGCCGCGCCTTCGATTAACCTTCGCGGACCTATTTTGATGGAGTTGTTTCGTGGCGCTCACAGCCGAACAGAAAAAAGAGATCCTCGGCCAGTACGGCCTGCATGACACCGATACCGGTTCGCCGGAGGCTCAGGTCGCACTGCTGACCAAGCGGATCTTGGATCTCACCGAACACCTCAAGCTGCACAAGCACGATCACCACTCGCGGCGGGGGCTGCTGCTGTTGGTCGGTCGCCGGCGCCGGCTGCTCAAGTACGTCGCTCAGGTCGACGTCGCGCGCTACCGGTCGCTGATCGAGCGCCTCGGTCTGCGTCGCTGACACAGCGTCGCTCAACCTGCGCCGTTCTCGGCGTCCTGGTTGTTGGAGTCATGGGGGGACTCACCGGTTGTTCGTCGGCCGCTGCCGCCGCCTTTCAGGCCGGAGACTGCCTGAAAGTGGGCGGCACTCCCGACAAGCCGGACGCTGTCAAAGCCGAATGCGGTACCCCCGACTCGACTTTCAAGGTCATCGCCACGGTCGCCGACAGTGATCAGTGCCCCACCGATGTGGATTCCTACTACGCCACGCACAGCACGTTCAGCGATACCAGCAACACCGTGTGCATGGATATCGACTGGGTGGTGGGGCAGTGCATGAGTATCGATCCCGAGAACGGCAGGGATCCGGTGCGCGTCGACTGCAGTGACGGCAACCAACCGCACCGCCAGCGGGCCACCGAGATCCTGCAGGGGGTGGCCAATGCCGACCAGTGCCGCAGCGGCACGGGCTATCCCTATGACCAACGGCAGTTCACCGTGTGCGTCGACGACGTCGATTGACGGTCGGTGATCAGCCCCGGTGTAGCATGGAATCGTTTTGGGCCACCAATTCTGTCGAGTGGTCCGAACAGGGTGCGGTTCGCGCAGTACCGCGTGCACCGTTCCCGCGCGTCACAGCAGTACCCGCCTGATCGGGCGGTCTTCGGTAGTGGTGGCCGGAGCGTTCCTTCAATGGATCCGCCCCGGCCGCTTCGATCGACGGCCGTAGCCGAGTTCAGGGCATCGCTGGCGCGTGACGACGCAAAACAGTTGAATACCCAGAAAGGCTGCTATGTCTGCAGTTGAAACCGACGAAGGCGTGTTCGAATCCACCGCCGTCATCGACAACGGGAGCTTCGGCACCCGCACCATCCGTTTCGAGACCGGCCGGCTGGCCCAGCAGGCCGCCGGCGCCGTCGTCGCCTACCTCGACGACGAGACCATGCTGCTGAGCGCCACGACCGCCAGCAAGACCCCGAAAGACCATTTCGACTTCTTCCCGCTGACCATCGACGTCGAGGAGCGGATGTACGCCGCGGGCCGCATCCCCGGCTCGTTCTTCCGGCGTGAGGGCCGTCCCTCCACCGATGCGATCCTGACCTGTCGCCTGATCGACCGGCCGCTGCGCCCGACCTTCGTGTCCGGTCTGCGCAACGAGATCCAGGTCGTCGTCACCATCCTGAGCCTGGATCCCAAGGATCTGTATGACGTGCTCGCCATCAACGCCGCGTCGGCATCCACCCAGATCTCCGGCCTGCCGTTCTCCGGCCCGGTCGGCGGTGTGCGCGTCGCGCTGATCAACGGCCAGTGGGTGGCGTTCCCCACCGTCGAGCAGCTGGAAGACGCCGTGTTCGACATGGTGGTCGCCGGCCGTAAGGCAGGCGACGACGTCGCGATCATGATGGTCGAGGCCGAGGCCACCGACAAGGTCATCGAGCTGATCGCCGGCGGTGCCGGTGCCCCGACCGAGGCCGTCGTCGCCGAGGGACTGGAAGCGGCCAAGCCGTTCATCGCTGCGCTGTGCACCGCGCAGGAAGAGCTGCACGCCGCCGCCGGTAAGGCGACCGCGGAGTACCCGCTGTTCCCCGATTACCAGGACGACGTCTACACCCAGGTCGCCGCGGTGGCCACCGATGCGCTGTCGCAGGCGTTGACCATCTCCGGCAAGGCCGAGCGCGATGACCGCACCAACGAGCTCAAGGGTGAGGTGCTCGAGCGCCTGGCCGACACCTTCGCCGGTCGTGAGAAGGAGATCGGCGCGGCGTACCGCTCGCTGACCAAGAAGCTTGTGCGCCAGCGCATCCTGACCGACCACTTCCGCATCGACGGCCGTGGCGTCACCGATATCCGCGCGCTGTCCGCCGAGGTCGCCATCATCCCGCGGGCGCACGGCAGTGCTCTGTTCGAGCGCGGCGAGACCCAGATCATGGGTGTCACCACGCTGGACATGGTCAAGATGGCCCAGCAGATCGACTCGCTGGGACCCGAGACCTCCAAGCGCTACATGCACCACTACAACTTCCCGCCGTTCTCGACCGGTGAGACCGGCCGGGTGGGCTCGCCCAAGCGTCGCGAGATCGGCCACGGCGCGCTGGCAGAGCGGGCCCTGATGCCCGTGCTGCCGAGCGTCGAAGAGTTCCCCTACGCCATCCGCCAGGTGTCGGAAGCGTTGAGCTCCAACGGTTCCACCTCGATGGGCTCGGTGTGCGYCTCGACGCTGTCGCTGCTGAACGCCGGTGTGCCGCTGAAGGCTCCGGTCGCCGGTATCGCGATGGGTCTGGTCTCCGATGAGGTCGACGGTGAGACCCGCTACGTCACGCTCACCGACATCCTCGGTGCCGAGGACGCGTTCGGCGACATGGACTTCAAGTGCGCAGGCACCAAGGACTTCGTCACCGCCCTGCAGCTGGACACCAAGCTCGACGGCATCCCGTCCAAGGTGCTGGCCGGTGCGCTGGCCCAGGCCAAGGACGCGCGTATCACCATTCTCGAGGTCATGGCCGAGGCCATCGACGAGCCCGACGAGATGAGCCCGTACGCGCCGCGCATCACCACCATCAAGGTGCCGGTCGACAAGATCGGTGAGGTGATCGGGCCCAAGGGCAAGATGATCAACTCGATCACCGAGCAGACCGGGGCGTCGATCTCGATAGAGGACGACGGCACCATCTTCGTCGGCGCCAGCAATGGCGAGTCGGCTCAGGCCGCGATCGATCTGATCAACGCGATCGCCAACCCGCAGCTGCCCAAGGTCGGCGAGCGGTTCCTCGGAACCGTGGTCAAGACCACCGATTTCGGTGCGTTCGTGTCGCTGCTCCCGGGTCGCGACGGCCTGGTGCACATCTCGAAGCTGGGTCGCGGCAAGCGCATCGCCAAGGTCGAGGATGTGGCCACGGTCGGCGACAAGCTGCGCGTCGAGATCGCCGATATCGACAACCGCGGCAAGATCTCGCTGGTGCTCGTCGCCGAAGATGAGGCAACCGAGGCTCCGGCCGAGGCCCCCACTGAGGCCGCGACCGCTGACGCCTAAGCCGGCTTTACGCCGCGCAACCCGCGGCGCAGACACCTCCGAGGCAGTGCGGGTGACCGCACTGCCCGGAGGGTTGCGGGTGGTCACCGAATACATTCCCTCGGTGCACTCGGCCTCGGTGGGTGTGTGGGTGGGTGTCGGTTCACGCGACGAGGGAAGTTCGGTCGCGGGGGCCGCACACTTCCTGGAACACCTGCTGTTCAAGTCCACGCCGACGCGCAGCGCGGTCGAGATCGCCCAGGCCGTCGACGCGGTCGGTGGTGAGCTCAATGCCTTCACCGCGCGCGAACACACCTGCTACTACGCGCATGTGCTCGATTCGGATCTGGAATTGGCCGTCGACCTGGTGGCCGATGTCGTCCTGCGTGGCCAGTGCGCCGCTGATGATGTCGAGATCGAGCGTGACGTCGTGCTCGAAGAGATCGCCATGCGCGACGACGATCCCGAGGACACCCTGGGTGATGTTTTCCTGTCGGCGATGTTCGGCTCGCACCCGGTCGGACGGCCCGTCATCGGCAGTGTGGAGTCGATCTCGGCGATGACCCGCACGCAGTTGCATTCGTTTCACCAGCGCCGCTACACGCCGGAGCGGATGATCCTCGCGGTGGCGGGCAATATCGATCACGGCGAGGTCGTTGCCCTGGCGCGTGAGTACTTCGGGCCACGGCTGGTCCGCGGCCGCACCGCGGTCCCACACCGCAAAGGCACCGGACGGGTGACGGGCAAGCCTGGTCTGCAACTGGTCAACAAAGATGCCGAGCAGACCCATCTGTCGCTCGGGGTCCGGACACCGGGCCGGCAGTGGGATCACCGCTGGGCCCTGTCGGTGCTGAACTCCGCACTCGGCGGCGGCCTGAGTTCGCGTCTGTTCCAACAGATTCGGGAAACCCGCGGGCTGGCGTACTCCGTCTACTCCACGATCGACACATTTTCCGACACCGGGGCGTTCTCGGTGTACGCGGCCTGTCTGCCGGAGCGTTTCGACGAGGTCGTGCGGGTGGCGACCGACGTGCTGGCCGATGTGGCTCGTGACGGCATCACCGAATCCGAATGCCGGATCGCCAAGGGATCGCTGCGTGGCGGCCTGGTGCTCGGCCTGGAGGATTCCGGGTCGCGGATGCACCGGATCGGCCGCAGCGAACTGAATTACGGAGCGCACCGCACCATCGCGCAAACCCTTGAGCAGATTGACGCGGTGAGCCTCGACGAGGTCAACAGCGTGGCACGCCGTTTGCTGGCGCGGCCGATGGGCGCGGCGGTGCTGGGCCCGCACAGATCCAGAAAGTCCTTGCCGCAGCGGCTTCAGGATATTGCGGGGTAGGTGGGTACAGTCGGGTGATGCTCCTGTCACGACGAAGAGTTCTGTTCGGCGGTATGGCATTGGCGGCGGCAGGGGCGCTGGCCGGCTGCGCGGACGAATCCGCGTTGGCGGCTCCGGCGCTCACACTCGAAGAGCAGATCCGTGAGCTCGAGGCGCGCTACAACGCCTTCGTCGGTCTGTACGCGGTGAATCTGCAGTCCGGCTTCGCGGTGGAGAATCGTGCCGACGAGGCCTTTGCGCTCTGCTCGACCTTMAAGACCTATGCCGCCGCCCGGGTGCTACGCGGCGTCGCCGACGGTGAATTGGCCTTGGAGCAGCAGGTTTTCGTGAAACCCGAAGGCTTGCTGCCGAATTCGCCGGTGACCGGCGAACGTCTGGGCCAGGAGATGACGCTGGCCGAGCTGTCCCAGGCGGCCCTGCAGCGCAGCGACAACCTCGCGGCGAATCTGTTGTTGGAGACCATCGGCGGACCGCAGGAGATCACCGCGTTCGCCCGCAGCGTCGGCGATGACCGGACCCGGCTGGACCGCTGGGAGATCGAGTTGAACTCGGCGATACCGGGGGATCCCCGCGACACCACCACACCGCGGGCACTGGCGGCCGGCTTCCGCAATCTGTTGGCCGGTGACGCTTTACCGCCCGCGCAGCGCGAAATACTCGACGGCTGGATGCGCGCAAACCAGACCTCCAGCATGCGGGCCGGTCTACCGCCCGGGTGGACCACCGCCGACAAGACCGGTAGCGGGGACTACGCGACCACCAACGATTCCGGTGTGGCGTACGGGCCCGACGGCGCACGGGTGCTCCTGACCATCATGACCCGGACACAGTCCGCCGATCCCGAGGCCGAAGGCTTGCGACCGTTGGTCGGTGAGGTCACGGCCCTGGTGCTACCGCATCTGCTCGGGCGGCGATGAGTTTTCGTCGGCGCCGCCGTCTGTTCTGATGACGATGCCGACGAAAGGAACTCAGATGTCCGATTACTCCGCCCCCGTGGGGGCACCCGTCTGGTTCGACCTGGTGAGCAGTGATCCCGCCGTGGCCGCCGAGTTCTATCGGGCGATCTTCGGCTGGGAGCTCGAGGGGCCGGCCCAACCGGAGTTCGGTGGATACCAGAACTTCCTGCACCACGGGAAGCGCGTGGCCGGCCTGGTCCCGTACATGGCCGAGGCCGGCGGCGTCGCCAACGTGTGGTCGGTGTATCTGCACACCGAGGACGCCAGGGCGACCGCCGACACCATCGTGGCCGCCGGTGGGTCGGTGATGGTGCCGCCGATGCCCGTCGGCGACATGGGCTCGATGATGGTCGCGACCGACACCGCGGGCGCGGTCATCGGTTTCTGGCAGCCGGGAACGCACGTCGGCTTCACCGAGTGGGGCGAGCACGGCACGCCGTACTGGTTCGAGTGCCAGAGCAAGGACTATGACAAGTCGGTGGCGTTCTACTCCGATGTCATCGGGGCACGCCTGGAGGAGATCGGCACCGGCGGCGATCCCGCCGCGGTGGGCCCCGACCGCTACTCACAGGTGTTCGTCGGCGAGAGCGCCTATTCGGGGATCATGGATTCCGCCACGCTGTTTCCGCCCGAGGTGCCGTCGTTCTGGCAGGTCTACGTGATGGTCGACGATGTGGCGGCGACCGTCGCGCTGGCCGAGTCCCTGGGCGCGGAGAGCCCCATGCCGGGCGAAGAGACCCCGTACGGCACGTTGGCCGTGATCAAGGACCCGCTCGGCGCGATCATCTGCCTCGGTCATCCACCGGCCGGCATGTGAGATACACCGGTATCTGAAATACACGTCGCCCGGCCGGATTGCTCCAGCCGGGCGACGGTGGGGGTCGGCGGTTACGCCAGCAGTTTCGCGGGGTCGGTGAACGGCAGATCCAGGTCGGCCGCCACCTGCTCGGACAGCAGTGCGCCCTCGTGGGTGGACAGACCCTTCGCGAGGGCACTGTCAGCACGACTGGCCTCGCGCCAACCCTTGTCGGCCAGCTTGAGCACGTAGGGCATCGTCGCGTTGGTGAGCGCGTAGGTCGATGTCCGCGGCACGGCACCGGGCATGTTCGCCACGCAGTAGAAGACCGTGTCATGCACTGCGAACGTCGGGTCGTCGTGGGTGGTGGGCCGGGAATCCTCGAAGCAGCCACCCTGGTCGATCGCGATGTCGACCAGTACCGCACCGGACTTCATCTGGGCGACAGTCGCATTGGTGACCAGCTTGGGGGCCTTGGCGCCGGGCACCAGGACCGCACCGATGACCAGGTCGGCCTGCTTGACCGCGTCCTCCAGGTCCAGGCTCGACGAGTAGCGGGTCTCGATGGCGCCGCCGTACTCGGCGTCGATCTTGCGCAGGATGTTGATGTTGAGGTCGAACACGGTCACGTGCGCGCCCATGCCCCAGGCCACCGCGGCCGCGTTGTCGCCGGCCATGCCGCCGCCGATGACCACGACCTTGGCCGGGGCGACACCGGGAACACCGCCCATCAGGACGCCGCGACCGCCCTGGGTGCGCATCAGGTGGTAGGCACCGACCTGTGCGGCCAGTCGTCCGGCGACCTCGCTCATCGGTGCCAAGAGAGGAAGTGCGACAGAGTTGTCCGGGCCGGCGGTCTGCACGGTCTCGTACGCGATGGACGTGGTGCCGGAGGCCAGCAGCGCGTCGGTGCACGGCTTGGACGCGGCCAGGTGCAGGTAGGTGAACAGCGTCTGGCCCTTGCGCAGGCGCGCGTATTCGGCCTCGATCGGTTCCTTCACCTTGAGCAGCAGGTCGGCCTCGGCCCACACCTGTTCGGCGGTGGCGACGATCTGCGCGCCGGCAGCCTTGAAGTCGTTGTCGGAGATGGCAGAACCGTCACCGGCGCCGGCCTGGATGACGACGTCGTGGCCGCGGCGGCTGAGTTCGGCAACGCCGGCCGGGGTGATGGCGACGCGGAATTCGTTGTTCTTGATCTCGGTCGGGATGCCGACGAGCATGATCGCTCCTTGCGATTGAGGTGGTGAGACAATTGTGAAGAAACTCCGGGACTGTGGCAATAAATATGGCGACACTTCGTTAAAGTMGTCCTATGGGTGAACAATCATCAACGCCGAGGGCTCGCCTGGCACCAGCTCCGAAGGATGTTCGGCCGGCCGAGCTCGACGACATCGACCGGCGCATGCTGCTGGCGCTGCACGCGGACGCCCGCATCTCCAACAGTGCGCTGGCCGAGACTGTCGGCATTGCRCCCTCGACCTGTCACGGTCGGCTGCGGCGGCTGCAGGATCTGGGCGTGATCCGGGGTTTCTTCACCGATATCGATCCCGCGGCGGTCGGGCTGACCCTGCAGGCGATGATCTCGGTGAGCCTGAATTCCACTGCCCGGGGCCGGATCCGCGATTTCATCCAGCAGATCCGCCGGCGACCCCAGGTGATGAACGTGTACTTCCTGGCCGGCGGCGATGACTTCATCCTGCACGTCGCCGCGCGCGACACCGAGGATCTGCGAGCCTTCGTGGTCGAGAACCTCAACGCCGACGCCGATGTCGCGGGCACCCAGACCTCGCTGATCTTCGAGCATCTGCGCGGGGCCTCGCCGCTGTGAGCGTCCAGGACGAGTTGGAGACCCTCTACGGCGTACCGCCCGAGGAGTTCACCGCGCTGCGCAAGGAACTGGCGAACGCGGCCAAGAAGCGCGGCGATACCGACGCGGCGCGGGTGATCGCAGCCGCTCGGCGCCCGACCACGGCGGCCTGGGTGGTCAACGAACTCATCCGGTCCGACCGGACCGCAAAAGACCGGATCGCGGAGTTGAACGCACAGCTGCGGGCCGCGCACGCGGCGATGGATGGTGTCCGGATCCGCGAACTGTCCACGCAGCAGCGAAAACTGGTGAGTCAGTTGGCGCGTACCGGGTTCGCAGCGGTCGGTATGCCCAACCCGTCGGCGGCGATCCGCGAGGATGTCACCGGCACGCTGCAGGCCGCGATCGCCGACCCCGAGGTGGCGAAACAGCTGGGCCGGCTGGAGAAGGCCCAGGAGTGGTCGGGTTTCGGCGACTTCGGCGCTCCGACGGAAATTGCCTCACCGCGCCGGAAGGCCGAACCGGAACCGGCACCGGAACCCAAGGTCGACCGTCGCGCGGCCGAGAAGCGGCGTCGCGCCCTGGCTGCCGCCCAACGTGCACACCACGACGCGACGGCGGCGGTGTCGGACCGGACGACCGCCCTCGCGACGGCGCGGCGCCGCTACGAGGAAGTGCTGCACGCCCTGAGCACCGCGGAGCAGGCCGTGGCCAGTGCGGAGGAACAGCTGCAGAGGGCGAATGTCGATCTCGACCAAGCTGATTCGGCGCTCGCCGAGCTCAGGGGTGAGTCGCCGACCTGAGTTCGGCCAGTGACTCGCCGATGAGATCGGTCAGCGGCCGGTCGGCGAGATCATCGAGCCAGCGCTCGAATGCCACCTTGAAGACCGCCACACCCGTCTGGGCCAGCAGGTCGGCCGCCGGGTCGCTGACACCGCGTCTGCGCAGCGCATCGGCCATGGTCGTGGCCAGGGATGCAAGCTTGATGAGCTCACGCTCCTGCAGGGCGGGGTGGGCATTGATGACGGTCTGGCGGGTGCGGGCGTGCGGGCGGCGGTCGCGGAAGAAGTCCGATGTCGCATCGAGTGCCGCGGCCACCGCGTCCAGCGGTGCGGTTCCCTCGGGCACGGCGTCGATCGCGCCGGCCATGGCCTCGGCGAGTTCGTCACCGCGGAACAGCACCTCGCGTTTGTCGGTGAAATGGCGGAAGAAGGTGCGCTCGGTGAGTCCGGCGCGGCCGGCGATCTCGGCGACCGTCGTCTGGTCGTAGCCGCTCTCCAGATAGAGCTCGAGCGCGGCCCGCTCCAGGCGTCCGCGCGCATCCGGTTCCCAGCGACCCATGTACGGAGTCTAGGTGATGACAGCGACTGACTTCGCGAGTAGCGTCGGTGATGTCATTGACTGACATCGACGAGGGAGAAGTGCACATGCGTGTTTTCGTCACCGGCGCCAGCGGCCACATCGGTTCGCTGGTGGTCACCGAACTGCTCACCGCCGGCCATCAGGTCACCGGCCTGGCCCGATCCGACGCGTCGGAGGCGGCGTTGCGGTCGGCCGGGGCGCAGGTCCGGCGCGGAGCGCTGCAGGATCTCGACGTCCTGGCCGCGGGGGCGGCGGATGCCGACGGCGTGATCCACCTGGCGTTCAGCCACGACTTCGCCGACTACGCCGCTGCCGGAGCCGCCGACCTGGCGGCCATCGAGGCCATCGGATCGGCCCTGGCCGACTCGGGCAAACCGTTCGTGACCACCTCGGGAACGGCGATGCTGGCTTTCGGGTTCGGCGGTTCCGCCAGCCTGGGCGCCGAGGACAGTGAAGTCGATCCGTCCGGGCCGCGGGTGGCTTCCGAGAACGCCACCGTCGCACTGGCCGGCCGCGGGGTGCGCTCCTCGGTCATCCGGCTCGCGCCCACGGTCCACGGCCCGACCGACCGGCGGGGCTTCGTGCCCACCCTCATCGCGAACGCGCGTGAGACGGGCCGGTCACTCTATATCGGCGACGGGGCCAACCGCTGGCCCGCTGTGCACAATCTGGATGCGGCACACCTCTACCGGCTGGCGCTGGAAACCGCACCCGCCGGATCGCGGCTCCACGGCGCGGCGGAGTCGGGCATCGCCTTCCGTGAGATCGCGCAGGTGATCGGTGACCGTCTCGGGGTACCCACACTCAGCGTCACCGCCGAGCAGGCGCTCGACGAGATCGGTTTCGTGGGCGCGATTGCGGCACTGGACAATCCAACGTCCAGCGATGTCACCCGCACGCTGCTCGACTGGCATCCCGAGCACCCGGGGCTGCTCGAGGATCTGCGTTCGGGACGCTACTTCGACGCGGCCTAGGCTCCGACCAGGTCGGGGTGGAACTTCGTCACCATCCGGCGGATGCCGTCGCGCCAGTCCACCGAGGTGGTGCCGACCAGCTCGTGCATCCGCGTCGTATCGGTCGGGCCACCGCGCAAGGCCTGCGCACTCTCCTCGAACACCGGTGCGCTGCCGACGAGTTCGCCGATGTAGGCACACCACTCCTGCAGACTGACCGTCTGGTCGCCACACCAGTTGACCGTCGTCGCGGGCACCGACGCGGCTTCCAGCATCTTCGGCAGCGTCGCGATGATGTCGTCCTCGTGGATCGGGTTGTAGCGGGCGGGTCCACCGGGCGGGACGGGGATCGGCACGCCGGCGCGCAGCATCTCCATCTGATAGAACGGCCAGCCGCCGTTGTCGCCGTAGGGCACGTTCAGCCGGGCGATCACCGTCGGCACACCCAGCGCGCGGGCCATCGTCCGGGCCACCACCTCGCCGGCGATCTTGGAGATCGAGTACGTCGGGAACAGCGCCTTGTGGTTGTCGCCGAGTGCCGCGGTCTCGGTGCGGGGTTCGTCGTCCGGCGGGTCGTACACCGCGGCCGACGAGCAGTGCAGGAAGGCTTTGGCGTCCGCGCAGTGCGCCATCAGCAGGCCCACCGATTCGGCGTTGGCGCCCAGGTCCTTGTCCCAGCGTCCGCTCTTGGCGACCGCCAGGTTCAGGACGTAGTCGAAATCCGACGGGATGCCGCYGAAGTCGCCGGCGGCCAGGTTGACCTTCTCGCAACGAATTCCGGCGCGCTCCAGGTTCTCCCGGGCCGCGGCATCGGTGAAGCGGGCGATACCCCACACCTCGTTGTCGGCCGCCAGCGATAACGCCAGCGGTGCCGCGACCTGTCCGGTGGGGCCGGTGATGAGGATCTTTGAGCCACGCATGGCCAGATGCTACTCGGCGCGCAGCACCAGTCCGTCGCCTTTGGCGCCGCTCAGTGTCAGCCGGTCGGCATCGACGATGGCCTCGACGGGACCGTCGAGCACGCGCCGAATCGCCTGTTCGATCTCGCCGACTTCACCGGCACAGACCGGGCCGCTGACGTTCATCGGCCCGAACGTGATGGTGTCGTCGAGTACGTCGGCGCGGCCGTAGAAGGTGTTGCAACCGGTCCAGCCGGTGACGCTCTGATCGGCGCGGATGGTCAACCCCGGCCTCGACTGCTCCAGTGCCACCGAGGTCATCACGGCCTGGCCGGAGACCAGACTGTCCACCCGCCAGCTGGTGCCGACGAGCGGACGATCCGGGTGCACCACCGCCTTGTCGCGCAGCGTGACGGTGGCGGCATCGGTGGTCAGCGTCAGGGTGTCCGCGCTCAGCGACCATGCCGGCCGGGCCTCCAGGAACCGCCCCATCCACGCATCGGCGTCCCCGAAGGGCGGCGGGCAGCCCATCATCGTGGTCGCCAGCCGGGTGCTCAGGTGCCCGTCGGAGAGTTCGGCCGGGCCGGATCCGCGGTTGCAGCCCGCGTAGGCCGAGAGCCGGCCGTCGGCGAAGCTCAGCGTCAGCGGGCCGCCGCCGGGGATCTGCTCGCCCGCCACCGCCACCGACACGAAGGTGCGGCCTTCCGGCGAGGTCTCGTCGGCCGCGGCGGTACTCGTACCGCCGGCGGTCACCAACGCGGCCAGGAGCAACACGATCAGACGCATGGGTCCACGGTACGTCGGCTACGGACGGCGACGATACCGCCGGCGATGACCAAGGCCGACCCGAGATAGCTGAACAGGGTCGGCGGATGGTCCCAGATGACCCAGTCGATCACCGCGGTGAACACGATGACCGAGTAGATGAACGGGCCGACCTTCTCGGCCGAGGCGTACCGGTAGGCCAGCACGATGAGGGCCTGCGAGAGCAGCTGTGCGACACCGAGTCCGATCAGCCATCCCCATGCGGGCACGGGAATCGGAGCTCGGTCGATCGCCGCAATGGGAATGGACAGGACGGTGGACAGCAGGAAGTAGTAGAACAGGACTCTGGTGATGGGTTCGGTGGCGCCGAGCCAGCGCACCGACATCATCGCGATAGCCAGCATGAGTGCGCCTGCGAGAGCCGAGATTTCGCCTAGCCCGAAGGTTCGGTTCTGCGGCTGCAAGACGAGCAGTACTCCGACGAATCCGATGCCGGCTCCCAGCCAGGTCCGCCCGGCCACCGGTTGGCGCGTCACCGCCCAGGCGATCAGCGGCATCCACAGTGGGGCGCTGTAGGTCAGCAAGGTGGCATTGGACAACGGAATTCGGGTGATGGCGAAGAACAACGCATACCAGCACGCGGTACCCGCCGCCGCCCGCATGACGTGCAGCCAAGCCCGGCTGGTCCGCAGTGACGCCCAGCCGCCGCGCGCGGCCACCGGGATGATGAAGACCAGGCAGATCGCGTTCTGGAAGAGCAGCAGCACCCCGGTCGAGGTGTACTGTCCCGCCACCTTCGCCAGCGTGCCGACCATTGCGACACAGAAGAACGCCGCCGTGGTCAAGACCGCTCCCCGCGGCAGGTTCTCGGGTCTGCGGCCGGCCCGGGTCACCGGCCCGCTTCCGCGAGGGCCTCCTCGACATCGGCCTGGGTTTCGGCCAGAAAGCCCTCGAACTCCGCCCCGGTCATGAAGGTGGTGGTGAACCCGCTGCGCTCGGCGATCCGCTGCCAGGCGGGTGTGGCCACCATTGTTTGGAGTGCCTGCTGCCAGTAGGTGACCGCCGTCGGCGGCATGTCCGGCGGTCCGTACAGGCCACGCCAGTTCGACAGGGTGACGTCGAATCCCTGCTCGGCGGCGGTGGGTACGTCGAGTCCGGGCAGCCGTTGCTCGGCGAGCACCCCGAGACCCTGTAACTCCCGGTCGCTCAACAGGTCGACGAACTCGCTGACCCCGCCGATGGCCACGCTGATGGTTCCGTCACGGAGGGCGGCGATCTGGTCGCCGCCGCCTTCGAAGCCGACGTAGCCGACCGAGGAAGGATCGCCCCCGGCGGCCGCCACCAGCAGGTCGAACGGCGCCTGATCGTCGTTGGCGGCGCCGACGGTGACGCTGCCAGGGTCGGCGGCGACGGCCGCCATCACCTCGCCGAGAGTCTTGAGCGGGGAGTCCGGACGCGTGACGACGACGTAGTACTCGGTCATCAGGCGGGCGATCATGGTGACATCGGGGTATCCGTAGTCGGACTGCCCGCGCAGCTTGTTCATCATGATCGACAGCGAGGTGACCGAGATCTGGTCATCGTGGCCGCGGTACTGCTCGACCATGGTGGCCAGGAAATCGGCGCCGCTGGCACCGGGACGGTTCTGGATCGGCAGCGCGACCTCCACGATCTTGTCCTGTTGCAGGGCCTCGACAACCCCGCGGATGGTCAGGTCGAAGCCGCTTCCCGGGTTGGCCCCGGCGGTCATGGTGACCGGGCCCGACGGATAGTCCTGGGCCTCGGCCCGCTGGCAGCCGGTCAGCACCACGGCCGCGGTCAGCGCGATGCCCATGGCGGTTTTGATCCTCAATGTGGTTCTCTCCCTCTGGAGTTCATCCGATCGGTTTCGCGCTCGAGCAGCTCGTTCAGCAGGCGCGGCGCCACCACGTCGAGCGCCCGCAGTGCGAGGGCCTTGCGG